>JAFSVK010000102.1 GCA_017444985.1 Bacillota bacterium | reverse complement strand
TCATAAATCGTAAAATTGGCTATCTTGCCCGAGTACGTCGTCAATGTCTCTCACCAATGCTCTACATTGGCTTCGAGACATTTCCTAGTCCTCGAACAAGCTATCTCAATTTTACTTCAATAGCACTTTTTAGAGGTACCCTTTATTTTTCGGGTATTGCAATTTTGCTCTTTGTTTGCTTTCTTCCACCAACAAAGCAGCGAAAAATCTCTCCCAACTGAAATAATCCTTGCTTTCAATATAATCTATAGGATTTTCCAAAATTGCAGTAACTTTTTCGTTATTGCTATAAAGATCGGATTTTAAAATAAGCCATTCAAAACTTTCCGGCAAGAAAAAATCAATCTTTTTTATTACTGATCTAAAATCATTTCAAAGCGATTGTTGAGTGGTTTAAGGTGTCATGAATAATTCAGTTTTAAGTATTTTATTTTCTCTCAATATCTTCTCTATGATCAAATGTACGCTAAGAGAAGGGTTAACCTCGTAATATCCATACCCTTTATAATTTATCTCTTTGTAGTTGCTTCGGTTTTGCTTGTCCATCTCTTTTGCATTATCTATCGCTGTAATTATATCATAGTCAAGCTTTCCATACAACGCTTAAAAGTATCTCTCTTTTTAAATTCCTCTATGCTGTCAAAAGATGTTTTGAATACTTCTTTATATTTAAGTATGTACTTTTGCTTGCTATGGACCTTGTAAATTTTATTTTGTGCAGGATCAGCCACAACTCAAAGGTAAGGTTTGAATATCCCAATTTGTATATTACTGATTTATATTTTTGCGCCTCTTTCATATTATCCAAGGCATTTTTAAATGTCTTTTGCTCCGTTTCTCCCATATCCCCAAAATCTATCAAATGATATACGGTAGTTTTTTCTGTAATGGGTAGCGCCTTGATATATTTCAAAGGATGTTTTTCGACTTTTACACTAAAAGCTACATTAAACGGCGAATTTTCGCCCTTTATTATATTATCAAGCCTTTGAAGATATAATTTTTCGCATTCACCCTCTACGCTAAAGTAGTATCTATTGGTTATTCTTTTCTTCATCGGCATCACCACCCCCTGCGGTTTTAAATATGGGTGTGAAATCAAACTCTTTTATGGCTCCGTATTTACTGTTTATGTAGTTCCTTAAATAATCCTCGTTTTTTCTCACACCTATATCTTTACCTGTGCCAAAATCAGACAGGGAGTATATTTCACTTCTTAAAGTTTCGTTATCCCTTTCTATAAACTTTATTTCGTCTCTTCTGAATAAGTTTTTGTTTAAAAATATAGGATTATGGGTGTTGAATACCAACTGTGCAAATTTGGTATTTATATCATCATTATGAAATATATTTATAATTTCCGCTATTGCCATGGGGTGGATGGATGTATCAAACTCATCTATTACCAGTGTTGTACCCTCTTGCATCGCTCTGAGAATGATGGGAAAAATATTTACAAGTCTAAGCGTTCCGAAAGACTCAAAAACCTCGGAATCCAAAACTACATTTTGTCCGTTTATAGGAAGTATCGATACAAGTTTTGTATCCTTGTCGTTTTCACCCTTTAGATATGCCAGCTTGTTGCAATTGTGCCCTACGATATTGTTTATAAGCAAGGTAGCTTTATCTAAAAATATTGTTAGCTCCGAAACATTATCAAAACGCTTTATAAGTTGCATCGCATCCGATCTAAAGAGTATGAAAAGCTTGTTTTTAAACCAGTCCGTTATCTCTCCCACGATGGTTTTTGCAAATATCAGTCTAAACCCATTGCAGAGGAACAGATCCGTATCATTTAAACTATTGTTTGCTATTTGAATTTTTTCTTCGGTCACGGACTCATCAAAATATTTTAGGGATTTGGGATCTTCGGTGAGCAGAATTTCGTTATCCCTTTCAAATATCGCATTGTTATTTACACTCAGCTTTTCAAATATTACTTTTCTTTTGGCATCATTTTTTAAAAACTCCCCTATGTCAAGTTTTATAATATATTCTATCAATTTTTTATTGATATAAAATTTAATGTCAAATTCCGTTGGTACATTCTTCGTTTCGCTGTTAGGGATAAGTTCCAAATTTGAAGTAGCAAAATCTATATTTTGGGAGTTTGAATTATTGATATTTCCCCTTTCCACTATCGCTTTTAATGTGTCTAAGGCTGAAATAATATTTGATTTTCCTGCGGCATTCGTTCCGTATATCACCCCTGTCGGCAATATCCCCAATTTTTTTCTCCCAACATTTATTTTTCTCACGGAATAATCAAGCCCTTTTTGCTTTGGAGCCGATACCATCGACAAGGTAGCCTCTTCCACAAAGGTTTTGTAATTGCGTGTCTTAAATTCCACTAACATACGCTCACCTCATAATGCACTGTTTTGCATTTTTTTTGCAATTTGATGCATATAATTATATTCGTTTTGAGCTTAATTGTCAATAGTAGCCTCCCCGTGCACGGTCAAGCAAAAATCCGGAAAATCATTCCTACAACACAACGGCAAATATAAACATTTTCCTTTAAATGGCCATGGTTTAAGCTAAAAGAACATAAAGTAATCGCCAAACTTTAACAATGTTTATAGCTTTTTTATTATAGATATTGTAGTATGTATAATAAAACAAAATAGCAAAATGATTGACAAAAAAAAAACAAATGATAATATAGTGAAAAATATATAAGCTAACAGCTTAGAAAGGGGATGATCGTATGATGTGTCCGAATTGTAACTATAATGTCCCGAATGATACAGCGTTTTGCGTTAACTGTGGGTATCGTGTAGCTAACCAACCACCGTCAGGCAACTTACCGCAGCAGGGTATGGAAGTAAACACAAATATTCAATCCTACCAAAGCGAAAATTTACCTGATTTACAAACCTTCGTTGATGAACACATAAGGGGGCGAACAAGATATCGGTCGACAGCGGAGTTTTTAAACAAATCACCCTTTTCTCTGCTTGTTTATGTAGCGATATTTACTTTCCTTCTACCTATAATTGCGGTGGTTCTTTTTGTACCGAGTGTTATTGTTCTTCTGTTTTTATTTAACGAACCCTTAGACGATATTATGCCATATTTAATATGCCTAATTGGAGCCTGGTTTATTTGGGGTTTTTTAAATCTCATAAAAAAAATTATAACAAAAAAAATAAACTCAATAATGATAAGTAGGTACAGCCTTAAAACACACGGTAATATTGATAAAAAGAAGTTACTTTATTTCTTAAATACTTACCTTGCTCCAAACAAACCCTACTTCCATAATTGGGAAATATATAGCGAACCCGGAGTTTTAGAAAGTGCAGTTGTGGGTGGTTTGCTTTTTGGGGGTAGCGGGGCACTGAAATTCGGCATAAATTCCGCCCTTCAAAATTCTAACAATAAAAGACTTCAAAAAATACAATATAAAAGCAAATTCGGTGATCACTTTATTAAGAATATTTTCTTAAACATACAGTTAAGCGGAAACGAAAACTTTCCCGATGAACATGTTATCTTCATTACAAGCGACGATTGCTATACCGTTTACAAAACTGCCCCTATAATACAAGCTATAATGCAATATTACATACAATATTTTGCAAACAGTGCTTTAACGCAAAATATTGATTACGAAAACTATGTTCCTCAAAAAGAAAGGAGTACCCCAATGAAAAAATTAATAGATGCAGTTATTTTAGTAATCATAATTTTGGGTCTGTTTATCGGCATTCCATATTCAATCGGGCTTTCATCCAGGCTTTTATCAAAACAAAATGCAGTGGATTCCGTTCGGGTTTATTGGCGTCTTGAAAGTTTACCCGATGTCACCCTTGAAACGCTCTTATCTTCATATTTTGAGAACTTAGAGTGGAGTAAGGAAAAAGACGGAGAACGCACTTATGTTAAGCTTACGGGAAAAACCAAGGGCGATGGAAGAGATGTGTCTATTACGTTTAATCCGGATGACAATCCTAACTTAAGTCTTTTAGTAGACACTGTTGTAATAGACGGACAATCATTTACACAAAAACAATCCGATGATTTTATTGGAACTTTGGTTCAAGCTTATGAGGACGGTGTCACCGATATTACCAATTTCGGTATGGCAATGTATGGATTCGGTGCTGCCATAGATGATATCCCTTCCATTTTATTAAATGATGTAAAAAACGAGGATGTTTACAAAGCAATTATAAAACACCTAACAATAGTAGGCAAAGATGACTTAGCACCAATGAATCAAGACTCATATAACTTCATAAAGGAACATGAGGATATGTTCCCACTATTGCCGGACAATTATGATTCGTCAAATATAGATAATTATATTGTTGATGTTGATTTTGATGATGTTTATGATCAATTAGAGTCCTATGATGCAGATGTTATAGTACAAGAGACCTGGGCCGGAACTCAAACTGAAGTATCCATAGGCGCCAAAACATTTACACACCTACATACTTTTACACCCGGTTCCGACGGATCCACAGTTTTTTATGAAATATTCTATCCGGGTAAGCTCGATAACATGGAGGGTGGCAGTGTGTACTTTGCCGGTGTGCCGATTTCAAAAGGTGTTACACAAACACAAGGAGGCATCACATGTAATACACTCTATATTGCCGGCTGTGCTATAGTAGCAGAGTAAAATACATCTTATACTAAATTTCCATAGTTATCTTTATATTTTTTATAACAAAAATAATGGCTACTCCCAGCGGAACGACACTCGGGTCGTTCCCTACAGATTGCACAATAGTGTTTTGTTGAATATAAAGTTTTCCACTAAGAATTAGTATTACATTTTCGACATATAAGCTTTACAAATAACGTTAAAAACATTTTAGAGCCGTGAAAAGTCGATCCAAACGATTTTTCACAGTTCTTTTTAGCTTATAAACATTTCCCAAAAACAAAAAAGCTGTGAAAAGGATCATCCTTCTTCACAGCTTTTACTTTTACTCTTTTAAGCGGGGGAATGGTAATAGCATATTACGGGCATTCCCACTACCGCATATTTATATATTTCGGCTGCCTTTCCCAAAGGCAGGTTCACACAGCCGTGGGAGCCGTAGCCGTCTTTGTATCTTGTGCCTCCGAAGGCGCTTTGCCATACGGCATCGTGCATACCTATATCGGCATTGAAGGGCATCCACCAAGATACCTTTGTGGAATATCCGGGGCCCTTTAATGTAGCATTTTGTTGCTTGTATTTAAGCTTGTATGTACCCTGAGGTGTGGCGTGACCGTCTGTAGGTCTTCCCGTTACTATGTCGCTTTTTACTACCACCTGTCCGTTGGAGTACATCCACATTCTTTGATTTGTAAGGTCTATCTCGGCGTAGGTAGTACCTATATCGTTTGTCAGAGAGCCCATGGCACCTCTTGAAAAAGGTACATCTATAAGTGTTCTGTCATCGGAAAGCACTACATTTTTAATTTCTTCTCTAAGGTCGTCTCTGTTTACGAGCCTTCCGTAGTCGCCACCCGAAACCGTTACGGTATCGCCATAGGATGTTTTAAACTTTCTTTCTATACCGTAGCCTGCAAGGGTGGTGTACTGGTTGAATATGGTCTGTGCATATTTTCTAATAGCCTCTTCATTGGCTGTCATATTGCCCATATCGTCTACATTTATCCAGCTTCTGAGGGTCTCTTTTCCCAAGGTGTAGGAAGAGGATATGACCTTTACGCTTATTGTTCTGTTAAGATAGTTGTTAGCCTTTGCCGCCCCGTCTACAAGGGTCCGGTTATCCTTTAATATTTCGGGGTGATAGTAGCAATCTATATCTTTAAGTTCAAGTGTGGTTTTCATATTGTCCACACAATCTTTTATGGCTGTTTTGACAATATCCGTATTTATTTGGTCTCCCCAAACCTCGGGTTGTATCACATATTGTCCTTCGGAGTATATAACCTTGGCATTTTGGTTTACCACCGTAGGTTGTAATGTCATAACATTTAAGCCGTTTACGGACTCGTTGTATTTATTTTCGTCGTACTTTACCACCTTATCAAAGCTGAGGTTTACTTTTTGAGGTGAAATGTAGTATTTTCCCCAAGCAAGTATATTTTTATCATCGGAAAGCTTTTGTACATTTGCCAATATGGAAGTGGTATCAAAGCCTATATCCTTTGCCGCAAGCACATCCACAAGCTCACCGTTTTTGGTGATGGTAAGCTTATATGCCTGTATATCCGCATCCATAAGGGCATAGGCATCGTCTACCGTAGCCTCGGAAACATCGTATTCATTTATAAATGTGCCGGGATAAAATTTATCTTTAAAGTATACCTTGCCGATATAAGCATAGGTGCCTGCAGCTATGGCAAGTATTATGACGAGCGATAGCGAAAATGCTATAGCTACCTTTTTAACAGTGGATACCTTTTGAGATTTATTATTCTTTACAGTCTTCTTTTCGGACTTTTTTCCCGAAGACTTTTTTTCCGCCATTTCGGTCTCTCCTTTTTTGTATTCGATCAATAAAACCGCAGAGATTATTGTAATATTTTTTTGGAAATATTGCAACATTTTTTTGGATATTTTTATGTTATATTTTTTTGATATACACGGTATTTTTTTGTTCATTTATTACTAAAGGAGATTTTTCCAAAATAAAAAACCCTGTTTTTCGGCCTTTTACGATACCTTTACAAAAAACTTGAAATGTAGTATAATAAAGGCGTATGTGTTGGTTTTAAACAGAAAAATACTTTCCCTTTCATATTAAGGATGTGATATTTTGGATAAATATAATATAAGCGGCATGAGTTGTGCCGCCTGCAGTGCCAGAGTGGAAAAGGCTGTATCTTCCTTGGAGGGTATAAACTTTTGCTCCGTAAATCTGCTGACCAACTCCATGACGGTGGAGGGAAGCACCTCTAAGGAAGCTATTGTAAAGGCTGTGGAAGATGCGGGCTACGGCATAAGCGATGCCTTGACGGGAGAGGATATGTTTAAAGACCGTCAAACTCCCTTGCTTATAAAGAGACTTTGCCTGTCCCTTGGCTTTCTCATTGTACTTATGTATATTTCCATGGGTGCCATGTTTGGCATGCCTCTGCCCGATATACTTAAAAGCCCCCTATATTCGGGGATATTACAAGCCCTACTCTCTCTTACGGTGCTTATTATAAACGGCAGATTTTTTACAAGCGGCATAAGATCCGCTCTTCACAAAGCCCCCAACATGGATACTCTTGTGGCTTTAGGCTCGGGAGCCTCCTACATATACAGCGTGGCACAACTTGTAAAAACGGCATTTCACCCCCATGCCCATGCCGATTTTTATTTTGAATCGGCAGCCATGATAGTTACTCTCATTACCGTAGGCAAGGCTCTTGAAGCCTACTCTAAGGGTAAGACCACAAACGCCATAAGATCTCTTATGGCTCTTGCTCCCGACGAGGCAACGGTTATACGAGAGGGCAAAGAGATAAAGATCCCGGTACCCGAGGTAAAAAAGGGAGATATATTTGCGGTAAAGCCCGGGGAGACCATACCCGTAGACGGAGTGGTGGAAGAAGGCAGTACAAGCGTAAACGAAGCTGCTCTTACAGGTGAAAGTATACCCTCGGATAAGGTAAAAGGAAGTAAGGTCTCTGCCGCCACCATAAACATATCGGGCTATATAAGGTGCAAAGCTACGGAAGTTGGCGAAGATACCACCCTTGCCAAAATAATAAAGATGGTAAGTAATGCCGCACAATCAAAGGCACCCATTGCCAAAATAGCGGATAAGGTCTCTGCCGTATTCGTGCCCGTGGTGATACTTATTGCCCTTGTTACAGCCGCAATTTGGTTTATGTGCACGGGAAACTTCGGCGAAAGTTTGGAGAGAGGTGTTTCCGTTCTTGTTATAAGCTGCCCCTGTGCCTTAGGCCTAGCCACCCCCGTGGCGGTAATGGTAGGAAGCGGTGTGGGAGCCAAAAACGGCATAATGTTCAAAACCGCAGAAAGCCTTGAAAAGGTGGGAGAGACCAACATTGTGGTACTTGATAAAACAGGTACGGTAACAGAGGGTCTCCCCAGAGTTACCGACATTATAACAGCCGATGACATAGAAGAGGAAACACTTTTAAAATACGCCTGCTCCATAGAGAAAAAGAGCGAGCACCCCTTAGCTTATGCCATAAACGAATACGGTGAAAAGAATGCTATAGAAGTATTTGAAACAGAAGAGTTTATAGCTCTTCCCGGAAACGGTATAAGGGCTATACACGAAGGACAAGAACTTTTAGGTGGCAATATCGCCTTTATGTCATCCAAAACGGAAGTTCAGGGAAGGCTTTTAAAAATAGGCACAGACCTTGCCGAACAAGGCAAAACTCCCCTGTTTTTCTCCGTAGCGGGTAAAACCATAGGTATTATAGCCGTTGCCGACAAAATAAAAGAGGACTCTCAAACAGCCATAAGAGAGCTTAAAAAAATGGGTATAAGCGTTGTTATGCTTACGGGGGATAACGAAAAGACCGCAAGAGGTATAGCAGAACAAGCGGGTGTGGACAAGGTAATAGCCGAGGTCATGCCCGAGGGCAAATATACCACCGTTAAAGAGCTTTGCACAATAGGAAAGGTGTGTATGGTAGGCGACGGCATAAACGATGCCCCCGCCCTTACAAGCGCAGACACCTCCATGGCAATAGGTGCAGGTACGGATATAGCCATAGATGCGGCGGACGTGGTACTTATGAAAAGCACCCTTGCAGATGTGCCTGCAGCCATAAAGTTAAGCCGTGCCACACTTAAAAACATAAAAGAAAATCTTTTCTGGGCATTTATATACAATATTATATGTATACCCTTGGCGGCGGGAGTATGGATACCCCTTTTCTCCCTTAAGCTTAATCCTATGATGGGGGCTATGGCTATGAGCCTTTCCAGCTTCTGCGTGGTAATGAACGCCCTCAGACTTAACCTTAAGAACATATACAAGCCCGTAAAAGGCAAAGAGATCATAAAAGATAAAAAACCCGACATAGAACATTTTTCATACAAGGAGGAAAATAATATGACAAAAACAATAATAATAGAAGGTATGATGTGCGGACACTGTGAAGCTACCGTTAAAAAAGCCTTAGAGGCACTCTCGGGAGTTTCAAGTGCACAGGTGAGCCACGAAAACGGCAGAGCCGATGTAACTTTAAACAAAGAGGTCACGGATGAAGAGCTGAGAAAAGCCGTAGAAGACAAGGAGTATAAGGTCATCTCCATAAGCTGAAAATCCATATCATTAAAAATCATTAAAAAACAAATGAAAAAGCCCTTAATATTTTTTGTTTTAGTTGACAAAATATCAACTCGGGGTTATAATGATGTTGTAATAAATAATAACGTTTAGGAGGTTGGCAGAAATGAAATCATTAACGATTAAAATCGATTCTATCGATAAAGTAAAGGAATTTGTAAATATCATCAATGTTTTCGACGGAGAGTTTGACCTTGTATCGGATAGATATGTTATAGATGCAAAATCAATAATGGGTATTTTCTCCCTTGATATAAGCTCCCCCGTTCGTCTTGATGTTCATGATGAAGCAACATTCGATGAGGTTGCAAAGGCTTTAGATAAGTTTAAGGCTTAATAGCTAAACACAGGGCTGTGATATTTCACAGCCTTCTTTTTAACGATCCTTTTGTATTTTTTATATTCTTTTGAAAAGTTTTGTAAAATAAAAGGATTTTTATATCTTATGTAGAATATAAATATAGAGGCGGTCTTTGACCGCAAAAGTCTGTATTTTAAACGAAAATATAGAAAGAGCTTGAGGCAAGCGGACAAGCCCTTTCAAAAAAATCTACATAACAAAGGAGGAGATCAACATGGTTAAGATTTATGCAAGCGAGAAAGGCGAAGGAAAGACAAAGCTTTTGATCGATATGGCCAACAAAGCCGTTGGAGAGTGTGGCGGTGATGTTGTTTATATCGATGATGACAAACGCCCTATTTTCGACCTTAAACATGAAATAAGATTTGTAGAGGTAAAGGAATTTCCCTTTGAAAACTACAGAGAATTGATACAGTTTATTTACGGCATTTTTTCACAGAACAACGACATTAAGCAGATATATCTCGACGGTATATTCAAACTCATAAGAAACGTAGGCGACGAAGACTTTATAAAACTTATCTCTAAGCTTAAAGCCATAGGCGAAAGCAACGAGGCAGAGTTTATAATTGCCGCAAACAAGCTTCCTTCCGACCTTCCCAAGGAAATATCCGAGTTTGTGGTAAAATAATATAGAATACAATTTAGACCGAAATATAATAAGGGGTTGTGAAAAAGCATATTTTTGCTTTTTCACAACCCCTTTGTTGTATAATTTATAAACACTATCGCCGTCGGCAGACTTTAAGCCCAAACTCTTAAATTATTAAGTAATATCAATATTCATTTTATCCAACAACGTCTGTGATGCCTTGGTGATTTCTCCGGTATGCCAGACGTTGTTTATTTTTACTTTTCTGATATATTTCAAATACTCAAGGAAATCTGCAACAGAATACTTTTTCGTTAAACCATATTCATGGAGTTTGTTATAAATTCTATAAACCAACATAAGTGACAATTGGTTTATGAAAGCCCATGATTCTACCGAAGACCGTTCATTCTTGCGGCTGCATTTATTCTTACTATCCAAAGCTTTCTGTATGCTCTCTTTGTCTGCTTTCTGCATGCAAAGGAGTATGCAAGAGCCTTCATTACGGACTGCTTAGCAACTCTGTACTGTTTGCTTCTTGCACCGTAATAGCCCTTAGCCATCTTTAATACTTTTTTATATCTTTTACGAGCGTTTAAAGCTCATTTTACTCTTGTCATTTGTTATTTCCTCCCGTAAATCAGATGTAAGGTAATTCTTTTCTCATTACTTTAACAGTTGAGAATTAAGGCAATAAATAAATTCATTGTAATACTTTCTTTTTTTTGGTATAATGTTGATATGAATACCTTTAAGAAACTTGCTTACGATTTTTTTCAGTTAAAAAAACATAATACCAACATCAGAAAAGAATTTCTTGCGGCGGTCACAAACTACTTTACAATAATATACATTGTGGTACTGGTGCCCGAGATACTTATGGAGATATTCCCGGGAGCTGTTACAAGCGATGGGGTGTTTGTAAACACCTCTCCCGTATTTGCAGACCTAAACGCTTCCCAAATGTTTACAGCCCTTACGGCGGCTTCTCTTATTACAGCGGCATTAGGCTCTTTTCTTATGGGTTTTATTGTAAATAAGCCCTTTATACAAGGCCCCAGCCTTTCAATATCCGCCTTTGTGACCTATACTGTATGCAAGGGTTTTGGGTATAACTACGGACAGGCTCTTGCCATAATACTTATATCTTCCGTACTCTTTTTCATACTTTCCCTTACGGGTATAGAGGAAAAACTGCATGCCGCACTGCCAAAGGATGTTAAGCTTGCGGCATCTGCGGGGGTAGGTCTTTTTATAACCACAACAGGCCTTATGAAAGCCCATATTATAAACTTCGGAGATGAGGGCGTAAAGTTTATAACCTTTTCCTCCATGGACTACAACACCAAAACAGCTCTTTTAGCTATTTTCGGTGTGGTAGTTATAGCTATAATGTTAAAAAAACATATCCATGCCGCCATATTCATAGGTAAAATGGTCTGCATTGCCCTTGCCCTGCCCTTAGGTCTTGTACACAGAGCAAACTTTGATAAGTTTTCGGATATGCTACACCCCTTATCTTTGGCATTTAAGTTAGATTTTACAAATATAGTGGACATCAGCAACTCCTCCGCCTTTGCCAAAAGCCTGGGGATACTTTTTGTTATAATATTTTCCGTAACTCTTATGGATATTATAGAGACTATGACGGTATATGTTGCCATGCACACCATTACCGACACGGATAAAAGTGCGGATGTAAACGAAAAAACCATGCCGCGAGCCTTGGAGACCGATGCTGTTACCACATTTTCGGGTGCTCTTTTGGGTACTACGGGTATATCCACATATACTGAAAGTATAGCGGGGATCGTAGAGGGAGGAAGAACAGGCTTAACATCTGTATTTACTGCTTTGTTTTTCCTTGTATCCATACTTTTTACACCCTTTGTGAGCCTTGTACCCTCTGCCGCCACAGCCACCACACTTATAGTGGCGGGAATAATAATGGCAAGTGTAGTGCGAGATATGGATCTGTCGGATATTACACTTGCTATACCCTCCATGCTCACCATTATAATAATGCCCCTTTCAAACAGCGTTATAACGGGCCTTGCTACGGGGATAATAACATATACGGCAATAAACACCTTTACAAAAAGAAAAGTAGGGGCTTTTATGTATGCTACGGCATTTATGTGCGTAGTGGTACTTGCCCTTATGCCTTAGGAGGATGAGATATGCTTGACGAAATACTTCTGCAGGTGGAAAAGCCCGGCAGATACATAGGAAACGAAGGGGGTATGGAAATAAAGGACCCTTCAAAAACGGATATAAGATTTGCCTTTTGTTTCCCCGATGTGTACGAGGTGGGTATGAGCCATTTAGGCCTTCAGATACTTTACTTCTTTCTCAACAGAAGAGAGGACACCTACTGCGAAAGAGCCTTTGCTCCTTGGCACGATATGGAAGAAAAAATGCGTGAAAACGCCCTCCCCCTTTTCTCCCTTGAGACTTTTACACCTTTAAAGGAATTTGACTTTGTGGGCTTTACGCTTCAATATGAAATGAGCTACACAAATGTTATAAATATGCTGGATCTTTCGGGTATACCTATATTTGCCAAGGACAGAAAAGAAGAAGACCCCCTTATCATAGGCGGAGGACCCTGTACATATAACCCCGAACCTCTTGCGGACTTTTTTGATATATTCTACATAGGCGAGGGAGAGGTAAGCTACGACGAGCTTTTGGACACCTACAAAAAAAACAAAAAAGCGGGTGGCACAAAGTTCGACTTTTTAAAAGCCGCCTGCCGTATAAAGGGCATATACATACCATCATTTTACGATGTTTCCTATAATGACGACGGCACCATATCCGCCTTTACTCCCAAATACGACTTTGTTCCCAAAACCGTTGAAAAAGTTATAGTAAAGGATCTGGATAAGGTATTTTATCCCGAAAAACAGCTTGTGCCCCTTATAGAAACAGTCCACGACAGAGTTACTCTTGAGGTGTTCAGAGGATGTATAAGAGGTTGCAGATTTTGTCAGGCAGGCTATGTTTACAGACCCGTAAGAGAGAAAAACCACCAACACCTTCTTGATGTATGTCAAAAATTGGTAGAGTCTTCGGGGCATGAAGAAATAAGCCTTACAAGCCTTTCCACGGGAGATTACAGAGAGTTTAAGCCCCTTGCGGAGGGACTTTTGGAAAAATATTCCAAAGACAATGTAAGTATATCTCTGCCCTCCCTCAGAATAGATGCCTTTTCCTTAGACCTTATGGATAAGGTACAGGCTGTGAGAAGATCGGGCCTTACCTTTGCCCCCGAGGCGGGAAGTCAAAGGCTTAGAGATGTTATAAACAAGGGTATAACGGAAGAAGAGATACTTAAGGGCTGTGAGCTTGCCTTTTCAGGCGGTTGGACAAGAGTAAAGCTTTACTTTATGACAGGACTCCCTACGGAAACAAAGGAGGACCTTTTAGGCATAGCCCTTTTGGCGGATAAAATAGTATCCAAATATTTTGAGATACCCAAAGAAGAGCGTAAAGATAAGCCCATAACCGTAGTCGCCAGTGCGGCTTGCTTTGTGCCAAAGCCCTTTACCGCCTTTCAATGGGAAAGACAGTCTACGGTAGATGAATTCTACGAAAAGCAGAAATTCGTCAAAAACTCCATTACAAGAAAACAAATAAAATACAACTACCATGAGCCCGAACTCAGCAGCCTCGAAGGTGTATTGGCAAGAGGCGACAGAAGGCTATCCCACGCCCTGTACAAGGCTTGGCAGTTGGGAGCAAAATTTGACAGTTGGCAAGAGTTTTTCAGCTACGATACTTGGCTCGAAGCCTTTAAACAAACCAACACCTCCCCCGAATTTTACGCCAATAGGCAAAGATCCTATGATGAGATACTGCCCTGGGATCATATTTCCATAGGCGTGAAAAAGGAATTTTTTATAGAGGAAGCGGAAAAAGCCAAGGCGGAAGTGGTTACCCCCAACTGCAGAAAAGAGTGTTCTCACTGCGGTGTGGCTCGTTTCGGATGCGGTGTATGTTATGAATGAAAATGAAAAATTTGTACCTCTCAGACCCGAGGACATTAAAAAATACAGATTAAAATTCGAAAAAAATCAAAAACTTATATATATAGGCCATTTGGATCTTTTAAAGCTTTTTCAAAGAAGTGTAAAAAGAGGGAAACTGCCCATAGAGTACTCCAAAGGCTTTAACCCCCACCAGCTTATGGTATTTGCCATTCCCCTGCCCCTGGGTATGGAAAGCGGAGCAGAGTACATAGATATAAGGCTTACGGAAGACGTCCCCCCCGAAACTATCGTAAGCTCTTTAAATGCCGTCTTTCCCCAAGGTATAAGGATATTGGAGGCAAGAAAAATATCCTTTTCCCAAAACTGTGCCGCAGACGTACACAGTGCCGACTACACCGTGATACTCCCCCATACAGGCTTTGAGGATATCATAGAAGAGATAAATAAAAGCGAAAGCATACAAATAGAGAGAACGGTAAAGAAAAGGGTAAAGCAAACGGAGATAAGACCCTATATCAAAAAGCTCTCAATAGAGGGAAATACACTCAAAACCACCTTGGTAACGGGAAGCCAAGGCAACTTGAAGCCCGACGACCTTTTAAAATATATTTACAAATGCAAGGGTCTTGAATACATTCCCTACAAGGTAAAGATAAAAAGAGAGGAAATGTATGCCGATACCGAAGGGTCTGTAAAGCTATGAACAAAGTATATGCGGAATTTACACAAAACTCCTGCCGTGCCCTTTTAAAAGAAAATGACGATATAAAAGAGTATCATATTTTTGAGCTTCAAAATGAGCTTCCCCTCCCCGGGGATATATATGTGGGTGTGATAGAAAAGAAACTGCCCTCGGGTATATATTTTATAAATATAGGGAAAAATGAGCCTGTGTTTTTACAGCTTTCCAAAAGGGAAGAGGCTCTTTTAAAGGGCAAGAGAGAAATATTGATACAGATACAAAAAGAGGCTGTAGCCTTAAAAAGAGCTACAGCTACCACCGCCATATCCCTTACGGGAAAGTACACCGTAGTTATAAACGACGGCTCGGGCATAGGCATATCAAGGAAGATAACGGAAAAAGAAGAAAGAGAAAGGCTTGAAAACACAGCCCGTATACTCCCCTCCCGTTTCGGGGTTATAATGCGTACCAACTGCCAAGGGGAAGAAAGCGAAAAGATAAAAGAGGAAATAACACAGCTTTCAAAAAAACTCCAAAGCATAGAAGAAAAGGCACTCTATACAAAGGCTCCTTGTTGTATACAAAAAAGGGAGGATGAGTTTTTAAGCTTTATAAGAGATGTTATTACGGAACCCTGCCATGAGGTGGTATTGAACAGCTCATCTTATTTTGATAAAACAAAGGAAATGCTTGCAGGTGTTTGCGACAATATAACTCTTTTACCCGAATACACCCCTGTTTTTAAGGAGTACTTTATAAACGAAAAGCTTAACAAACTTCTTTCCCGAAAGGTCATGCTCAAAAACGGGGGCTTTCTTGTAATAGATGAAACGGAGGCAATGACCGTTATAGATGTAAATTCGGGAAAAGCCACTCAAAAAAGCGCCGTTGAAAAAACAAATACACTTGCGGCAAAAGAAATAGCAAGACAACTTCGCCTGAGAAACACAGGCGGTATAATAATAGTGGACTTTATAGACCAAAAGGGAGAAAAGCAAAACCTCATCTCTCTTATGGAAGAGTGCGTAAAACAGGACAGGATAAGGACAAATGTTATAGGTATGACGGAACTTTCTCTCATGCAGTTGACAAGGCAAAAAAGCAGAAAGCCCTTAAGCTTCATGGCGGAATGCAGCTGTCCCCTGTGCCTCGGAAAAGGCAAAATAAAAAATAATATTTCCCTTATATATGATATTATAGGGGAAATTCACACCATATTTCAAAATACCATATACAACGGTATTGAAATTTTTGCCGAAAATGATATAATAGAAGGGTTAAATAGGGAAAAAACCTTTTTAGAAAATATATACTCAAAAAAAATAACCCTTACGGAGAAAAAATTACTTTCAACAAAGAGATACAGAATAGAATTTTTGAAATGATATACTACACGGAAAACGAAAGCAAAACCTACGAGATAGCAAAAAAAATAGGTCAAAATGCAAAAAAAGGAGACATATACTGTCTATGCGGCGACCTCGGAGTGGGTAAGACCGTATTTGCCAAAGGTTTCGCAAAGGGTCTTGGAATAGAAGAACACATTACAAGCCCCACATTTACAATAGTAAACCAGTACAAAAAAGGAGACCTTACATTTTGCCACTTTGATGCCTACAGAGTAGAAGAAAGCGATGAGATGCTCAATATAGGCTTTGAGGACTATTTGAGCGAAGATAATATATGCTTGATAGAATGGGCAAACTTAATAGAAGATATTATACCGAAAAGTGCGGTATATATCAAAATATCAAAAGATTACGAAAAAGATACGGACTACAGAAAAATAGAGGTTATATAACATGAAGATACTCGCCATAGATGCCAGCGGCACAGTAGCCTCTGCAGCTATAGTAAATGAGGAAAAGGTTATTGCGGAATACACCGTAAACTACAAAATAACTCATTCTCAAACACTTATGCCCATGACGGAAAGCATACTTAAAATAACGGAAACACAGCTTAAGGATATAGACTATATCGCCTGTGCCTGCGGTCCCGGGTCTTTTACAGGGCTAAGGATAGGTGCGGCCTCGGTAAAAGGGCTTGCTTTGGGACTTGATAAAAAAATAATACCCATACCCACCCTTGATGCCATAGCATATAATTTATACCCCACCTCTTCTCTTATAGTGCCTATAATGGATGCAAGAAGAAATCAGGTATATACAAGCATATATTCCTGTACAAAGGGCTTTGAAAGACTGTGCGACCATATAGCCTGTGATATAGACGATATCATATCCCAAGCCCTGTCATTATCGGATGATATTATATTTTTAGGTGACGGAGTGCCTGTTTACAAAGAAAAACTTATGATACCGGGTATAAGCCTTGCCCCCGTACACTCCAATATGCAAAGAGCAGCGGTACTCGGTGCCCTCGCCCTTCAAAACACGGACAAAGCCATAGAAGGAAAAGACCTTGAACTTATGTACTTGAGAAAATCTCAAGCCGAAAGAGAAAGAGAAGAAAAAGAAGGAAAAAGTCTCTCAATATGAATATTGTAAAAATGGATGCTTCCCATATATCTCAAATTGCGGAAATAGAAAAAAACACCTTCTCCGCTCCTTGGAGCGAGGTCTCCCTTAAAAGAGAGCTTGACAATGATCTTGCCTGCTATTTCGTAGCGGAGGATGAGGGAGAGGTACTTGCCTACGGCGGTATGTGGCTTGTGGTGACAGAAGCCCAAATTACAAATATAGCCGTAAGAGAAGACAAAAGAAGACAGGGGTTGGGTACCCTGATACTAAAAAAACTTTTGGAAGAGGCAAAACAAAGATATATGATGGGTGTTACACTTGAAGTGCGTGTAAGCAACGAAAAAGCTCTTTCCCTCTACACTAAAAACGGCTTCGTCAGTGAAGGCGTGAGAAAAAATTACTACGAAGACAACGAAGATGCCTACATAATGTGGCACTATTTTACAGACCCCGAAAGTGAGGCGGTAGGAATTTGATAACAGAACTTGATTATAAAAGTGTAAGTAAATTTTACACGGTTGAAGATATTGCAAAACAAAGCGAAAACATAGACCCCCTGAACACCCCCGTAGGACAGGCTACTGCCGCAGATGCCCTTAAATTTGGCTTGTCTGTAAAGAAGCCCGGCTACAATATATATGTTACGGGTCCTGCGGGAAGCGGGAAAACCACATTTGCGGAACTCTTTGCAAAAAATGTGGCTAAAAAAGAAAAAACTCCCGACGACCTCTGCTATGTATGTAACTTTGAAAATCCCACGGTACCTAAACTCCTGTCTTTAAGCCCGGGTATGGGAAAAGAATTTAAGGAGGATATGGACGAAATATCCGACAGGCTCCGTATAGAGATACCCGCAGCCTTAAACGATATGTCCTTTACCGAAGAAAAAGAAAGGATATTCAAATTTGCCCAGGAAGAAAAGGATAAAATATTAAAAGACTTGACAGAACAGGCAAAACAAGCAGGCTTTGGAGTAAAGACCGCAAACAGCGGAGGGGTATACTTTCTGCCCATAGTTGACGGAAAGACCATAAGCGAAGAGGAATTTGATGCTCTTTCCGATGAAGAAAAAGAAAAGATAACAGACGATACCGAAGAAATACAGGAACTTGCCTCAAAGGCTATGGCATCTTTCAGAGCCATAGACAAAAATACCAAAGAAAATATAGAAAGAGCGGAATATAACACCTCTCTTATAACCGTAGGGCACTTTATGGACCCTATACAATCAAAATATGCAGAAAATAAGCAGGTAAGCGACTTTTTAAAGCTTGTTAAAGAAGATATACTTGAAAATGTATCCTATATAAACTCTCCCGACGATGAGGGCGGAGACGACCCTATGTCAAATATTGCCCCTTGGTTTATGAGAAAAAATCCCGAGGATATATTTTTAAAGTACAAGGTAAATCTCATAGTTGACAACAGCGAAACAGAGGGTGCCCCCGTAATAGTAAACTTTAACCCCAGCTACACAAACCTTGTGGGTGAGGTGGAATACGAAAGCGAAAACGGTAACTTTACCACCGACTTTATGAAAATAAAACCGGGGCTTTTCCACAAAGCAAACGGCGGCTACCTTATATTTCACGCCTCGGATATTTTAGGCAATGCCTTTACTTGGGACACCTTGAAAAGAATGCTTAAAACGGGACAGGTGGTAACGGAACCCTTAAGAGAATATCAGCTTGGAGGTATATCCGTAGCCACCATACAACCCGAACCCCTGGATGTAAACATAAAGGTCATAATAGTGGGTACTCACTACTATTACGACATATTAAACCAATACGATGACGATTTTCGCAAAATGTTCAGGATAACGGCACTCTTCGACTACGAGATGCCCGCAAACGAAGAAAACCTTTCCCTTATATGCGGCTTTATAAAAAACTATATTAAAGAAAAGGACTTTCTTCCCATAACGGATGAGGCTTGTGCCTATCTTCTATCCTTTATGACGAGGCTTGCGGAACAACAGGATAAATTTTCCACCCGTTTCGGTGCCTTAAGGGATATAATAGTAGAGGCAAACACCTGGGCGTTAGTTGAAAACAGCCCAAAAATAGAGGTATCCTTTGTAAAAAAAGCAATAGCAAAGAAAAAGGAACGCACAAGCCTCTACAGTGAGAAATATATGGATATGATATTAAGAGGCGATGTGCTCATATCCACGGAAGGCAAAAATGTAGGGCAGATAAACGGCCTTTGTGTTCTTGAAAGCGACGACTTTGTATTCGGTATGCCCACCAGAATAACAGCCAGTACCTATACGGGAAAATCGGGAGTCGTTAATATAGAAAAAGAAGCGGAGATGAGCGGAAACATCCACGATAAGGGTATGCAGGTCCTTATAGGCTACCTCGGACAAAAATATGCCACGGACTTCCCCCTTACCTTCAGCAGCAGACTTTGTTTTGAACAAAGCTACAACGGTGTTGACGGAGACTCTGCCTCTTCCACCGAAGTATATGCCCTTTTATCCTCTCTTTCTTCCCTTGGGGTTGATCAATCCTTAGCAGTAACGGGAAGTATGGATCAATTCGGGCGTATACAGGCAATAGGCGGTGTTACCCACAAAATAGAAGGTTTCTACCATATTTGCCGTTCAAGAGGATTGACGGGCAAACAGGGTGTTATAATCCCGAGAACGAATGTAAAGGACTTGGTTTTAAACGAGGAAGTAACGGAGAGTATAAAAAAAGGTGACTTCCACATCTATGCCATAGACTCCATAGATGACGGTCTTGAGCTTCTCTTAGGCAGAAAAGCAGGTCAAAAGCTTAAAACCAAAGGCTACACCAAAGACAGTGTACACGCTCTTGTATACAAAAAGCTGGAAAATTACTACAAGAAAAGTAAAGAAGACTAAGGAACCACCGAGCAAACGCATTGGTCGGTACTTCCCTAATTTTCGGAGGACGGAAAATGATTGGCGAATACAGCGGATATGATTATATTTTAAACATGTTCGAAAACTCATACAGACAGGAAGGCTTTAAGGGAAAAACACAGCTCGAACATAAGAAATGGGTGGAAGCCTCCCGAAAACGCCTTATGGGTTTGATGGGCATGCACAATATGGAAAAATGCAAACTTTCCCCCGTGACCTTGGAAATAAAAACCTTCGGTGACTACCTGAGAGAAAAGATTGTTATAAAAACTCAGGATAACCTTAAAATGCCCTTTTACATCCTCTCCCCTCTTGCGGGAGGAAACAAAAAAGCCATTATAGCCATACACGGCCACGGCAGTGACGGCAAAGAGGGACTTGTGGGAAACGAAAAAGAAGAATACAAGGAAAAAGTCAAAAGATTTAACTATGTCTACGCCATGCAGTTGGTAAAAATGGGCTTTACCGTATTCGTGCCCGATCTTTTGGGCTCGGGTGAGCGTACCTTAGGTATATACAAAGATACCACGGCAGAGTGCAACGATATAAACAATGCTTGCGTAAGTTTGGGCTTTTCCCTTCAAGGGCTGGTACTCTTTGACCTTATGCGACTTGTAGACTATATAAAAGAATATACCGAAACGGAAGGCAATTTGGGTGTGTGCGGTTTTTCGGGAGGCGGTAACTTTTCCATACTTTTAGCGGCTATGGATGAGAGGATAGACTACTGCCTTGACAGTGGTTTCTTCCACAGCTACAAAGATGTACTTTTATACACCAACAGATGCGGTTGCAATTTCGTACCCAATTTATGGAAGTATTTCGATATGTGCGATATAGCCTCCATGGTGGCACCCAGACCTCTTTTTATAGAAACGGGTATAAGAGATACTCTTAACGGTGCAAGAGGTATAGGCGGTGTGGAAGAACAGATCTCCATTGCACAACAGACCTACAGGCTTTACGGTATGGCAATAACGGTGTCCATGCAGGAGGGTGAACACACCTGGCACGGATCTGGTTACAAATGGATAAATACAATATCATCATTATAAGGAGATAATTTATGTATAATATATTGGATTTCGGCGCGGTAAAAGACGGCAAGACCCTATGTACAAAGGCTATAAACGAGGCTCTTGAAAAGTGTAGCCTTGAAGGCGGTGGCAAGGTATATGTACCTGCGGGTACCTTCCTTACAGGCCCCATATACTTAAAATCAAATACGGAACTTCACCTTGAGGCGGGTGCTACCCTTCTTTTTACAGATGATATAACACAGTACGAGGTGGTAGACTCTCGTTGGGAGGGTGTTTTGAGAAAGTGCTACGCTTCCCTTATAAACGCCTACAACGAAGAAAACATATCCCTTACGGGCAGAGGCACCTTAGACGGACAGGGTGAATTTTGGTGGAAGCTTTTCAGAAACAAGGAAAACGAATATCCCAGACCTAAGATGATAGCACCCTATGAGTGTAAAAACGTTCTCATAAGAGACCTTACTCTCAAAAACTCTCCCAGTTGGACAATAAACACCATACTTTGCGACAATATAACAATAGACAACATTACCATCAAAAACCCTTACGACTCTCCCAATACCGACGGTATCGACCCCGAGTCCTGCTCCAATATACACATTTCCAACTGTCATATAGATGTGGGTGATGACTGTATAGCCATAAAGGCGGGTACGGAGGACACCGAGGAAAGAGTGGCTTGCAAGAACATCGTTATAGAAAACTGTACCATGGTACACGGTCACGGCGGTGTGGTATTAGGCTCGGAGATGAGCGGAAGTATTGTTAATGTTGCCATAAACAACTGTGTATTTGAAAACACCGACAGAGGTATAAGACTTAAATCAAGAAGATACAGAGGCGGTGTGGTAGAGGATATACGAGTAAACAACGTTATTATGGAAAATGTGCTCTGTCCCTTCATAGCAAACCTTTACTATATGTGGGGCCCCAGAGGTCAGGATCCCGATGTTTGCGACAAGAACCCCGCTCCCGTAACAAAGGATACCCCCGCTTTCAGAAGACTTCATTTTTCAAATATGACCTGTAAAAATGTAAACGCTTCTGCGGGCTTCTTCTACGGTCTTGCGGAAATGTACGTTGAAGATTGTACTTTTGAAAATATATATATTTCCATATCCGATAACGCAAAGCCGGGTATACCCGCTATGCTCGTAGGTGCGGAAGAAGTAAAGGAAAAGGGATTTTTCCTTTGCAACACAAGAGATATAAAGTTCAACAATGTTACGGTAGTAGGTGTTGACGGTCCCGCTTTTGAAATAGAAAACAGCGAAAATATAACTCTTTCCAACTGTGTAAACAAAAAGAACCGTTCCTCCTCACCTCTTTTGAGCCAAAAGAACTGTACAAACATAAAAGAAGATGCGGAGTAATACCATGGATAAAATAGCGGTACTTATACCCTGCTACAACGAAAGCAAAACCATTAAAAAAGTAGTGGAAGACTACAAAAAATATCTCCCCGAGGCTACCATATACGTATATGACAACAACTCCGATGACGGTACGGGAGAAATAGCCCGTGCCGCAGGGGCTGTGGTAAGATACGAGTACAACCAAGGCAAGGGAAATGTTATAAGAAGAATGTTCAGAGAGATAGATGCCCTCTGCTACATTATGACAGACGGTGACGACACCTACCCCGTTGCCCCCGTGCCCGATATGGCAAAGCTTGTGCTTGAAAAGAATGTGGATATGGTCATAGGTGACAGGCTATCCTCCACCTACTTTACCGAAAACAAAAGACCCTTCCACAACTTTGGCAACAGCCTTGTAAGAGGCACTATAAATAAGCTTTTTAAAAGCAATATAAAGGATATCATGACAGGCCTTCGTGCCTTCAGCTATGAGTTTGTAAAAACATTTCCCGTACTTTCAAAGGGTTTTGAAATAGAGACGGAAATGACCATACACGCCATAGACAAAAATATGCTTGTGGAAAATGTGGTAGTAGACTACAAAGACAGAACGGAGGGCAGTTTTTCAAAGCTTAACACCTACTCTGACGGTTTTAAGGTGCTATGTACCATATTGAAGCTTTTTAAAAACTACAAGCCCCACAAATTCTTTTCGGCTCTTGCCGTAGTTCTTTTCTTAATAAGTGTGGGATTTTTCATACCCGTACTTACGGAATACTTCGGTACGGGGCTTGTACCCAAACTACCCACCCTGATATGTTGCGGCTTTACGGGTGTGGCGGCTCTGAACAGCCTATTTACGGGTGCCACTTTGGCGACCTTGGCCGAAAAGAACAAACAGGATTTTGAGTTCCGACTCTTTTTCGTATCCGACAGAAAAAAAGACTTAATGAACGAAAGCGAAAAAAATGAAACACTTAAAGAACAAAGTTGACCTTGTAAAATTTTGGAGATGGTCTTTGCTTGGCTTTCTTATGCTGGCATGGATAGTGCTCCACTACTTTGCAAGACTCCCCGAATGGTGGATAATACCCGCATTTTTAGGCTATCTGCTTTTATCGGCACTTATATGCCGTGCATACGTTTTGGGTATGATCGGAAACTACTACTACGCCAAAAGAATGCCCGATAAAGCTAAGGTATTCTACAAAAAAGCAGTAGATAAGAATACACGAAATGTAAGAGCCATATACAACTATGCCCTTGACCTTCTCCATACGGGGCAGGCGGAACAGGCTTTAGACCTTTTCAAAAGGGCGGAGATCATAAACACTTCGGTGCTTTTTGATAAGCTTATACCCTTGGCAAAATCCAGCTGTTACTGGGTGCTTGGGGATATAGACCTGGCTATTGCCACCCTTCTTGACCTTAAAGACAGATACACCTACCTAAACCCCAGCACCCTTACCACCTTAGGCTATTTTTACCTTCTTAAGGGTGATTTTGAAAAAGCCGAGGAGCAAACGAACCTTGCCATAAAAGACAATGCCTTTCACGCTCCCGCTTGGGATAACCTTGGACAGATAGAATACAGAAGAGGAAACTTTGAAAAAGCGGAGGAGCATTTTGAAAAGGCTCTCTCCATAAAAGATACCATGCCCGAAAGTCTTTACTACCTTGCCCTTATTAAAAAGAACAAGGAT
This sequence comes from Bacillota bacterium, assembly GCA_017444985.1. Taxonomy (GTDB): domain Bacteria; phylum Bacillota; class Clostridia; order Lachnospirales; family CAG-274; genus UBA3680. The sequence continues at coordinate 15,468 of JAFSVK010000102.1, read as the reverse complement.
AAGGAAAAGGCAAGGGAGCTTTTGGAGAAGGCTGCAAACGGCTATATATCCTCCCTTTCAACGGTAACAAAACAAGACATAGAAAAGGAACTGAAAAATCTGTAAGGAGCTTTGCCTATGAGAAAAAAATTTATCGCCCTATTGGCATTTACCCTTTTAAACACAGCTACTCCCCTGCACGCCGATGAGGAGATACCTATAACCTCCTTCAGACAGGAAGATAAAACTTACCCCGAAGTTAAGCTCTATGCGGGAGAGGATAATATATACCAAGAGGTACCCGTATCTCTTTTCCGTATATCAAACCTTTCTCCCGCTGTGGAAACGGAGCTTGACTATACGGATTGGTCCTACAATATATGGGAGGACTGCAGATATATATACCTGCCCTCCACAGCAAAAAGAGATGCTCTCACAATAACCTACACCGCCGAGGCTCCCCTTTACTTAAACGACACCCCCGTAGTATCGGGAGAAAGTACGGATATACTCGCCTCCTCCGACGAGTTTACGCTTAAGGTGGGGGATACGGAATACGGTAAAGTTAAGGTGATGCAGTCAAATCTCGGTTGTATATACCTTGATGCCACAAGCGGCTCCATAAATAATTTGGACTCTAACGGCAATCTTACGGAAACAGGCAATATACTTATGCTAAACGACAAGGGCGGGCAAGAGTACTCGGGAGCTATAGAAAAGCTTACCTCCCACGGAAACTCCTCCTGGTCCTACAGCAAGAAAAAGCCCTATAACTTAAAGCTGCCCTCAAAAGCCGACCTCTACGGTATGGGAAAGGCAAAAAAATGGATGCTTATATCCAACTACCTTGACCACTCCCTTATGAGAAACTACTTTACAATGGAGTTAAGCAGACTTGCGGGTATGGATTATGTTATAGACTCTGTTTTCGTAGACTTCTATGTAAACGGTTCCTATCGCGGAACATATCAGCTTTGCGAGAGGATACAGGTACAAAAAAATCGCCTTAACGTAAGAGACCTTGAAGAGGATACGGAAAAGATAAACGAAAAGGAACTTGATACCTACCCCAGAGTTGCGGTGAACGCAGATAATATATACGATTGCAAAACAAACTCCTACAAGTACTTTGATATACCCAACGACCCCGAGGACATAACGGGAGGGTATATATTGCAGTTCCAACAGTGGAACAGGTACTACTACAAGGCGGAAAGCGGCTTTGTTACATCAAGAGGTCAGGTGGTTCAGTTAGACTCCCCCGAAATAGCCTCAAAAGCCCAAACAGAGTACATAAGAGAGTTTATGCAAGAGCTTGAAGATGCCATATATTCCGATACGGGGTATAATAGCCTCGGCAAACACTACAGCGAATATATGGATGTAGACTCCTTAGCAAGAGCCTATCTCATAGAAGAGATATCCATGAATATAGATGCGGGTTCCTCAAGCTTCTATATGTGGAAGGATTCGGATATTACGGGAGACGGCAAGTTACACTTTGCTCCCGTATGGGATTACGACCTTGCCTACGGTACATTTTACAGGACCATACAAAACTCCGAAGGCGATTCTTCAAACTCCTTTGCTACAGATAAAATATATGCGGCTTGCTATCCCATAAACAACTACTCCCCTACCAACACCCCCGAAAGCGGACTTCCCACAGAGGGTGTGGGCTGGCTGGGAAAAATGTACAAAAAGCCCGAATACAAGGAGATAGTTTCAAGGGTATGGCAGGATAATTTTGAGCCTGCTCTTTCTACCCTTCTTTACGGTGATAACCCCGAGATCATGGAATACGGCAAACGCATACTCCCCTCCGCCGAGATGAACAATGCCCTTTGGCACACCTACGGAGGCAGAGAATACTGTGTATTCGGTGACAGAAGCGGTAACACCTATATGGAATCTTTGGAAATGGTAAAGGATTTTGCCCAAAAACGCCAAGTATTCCTTAGCTCCCATTTTTCACAATACACCCCTACATATATATTAGGTGATGTAAACCAAGACAATGTTCTCGACTCAAAGGATGCAGCCCTACTGCTTATGCACGCCAGCGGTGTACAAAAACTTGATACGAGGGTATACTTTATAGGTGACATAAACGGAGATACCGCAATAGATGCCAAAGATGCAGCTGTGGTGCTCCAATATACCTCGGGTGCCGATGCATCTTAATTTTCATAACAAAGATATAAGGGAACCTCTAAAAACTCATAAATCGTAAAATTGGCTATCTTGCAAAGGTTAGTCGTCAATGTCTCTCACCAATGCTCTACATTGGCTTCGAGCCATTTCCCGTTCCTCGAACAAGCTATCTCAATTTTACTTCAATAGCAGTTTTTAGAGTTTCCCATAAAATTTACTTGAATTGTTTAATGTAAAGTACTATAATACTTTAAAGAAGCCCTTTAGGGGTAAAAAACAATTTCCAACGAGAAAAGAGGTTTAGCTTTATGCTTGAAATCAAAAAAGAATTAACTCAAAATCCCAAGAAAAAACCTGCAAAAGGCGATAAGCTGGGCTTCGGTAATATATACACCGATCACATGCTTATTATAGATTGGACGGAAGGCAAGGGTTGGCATGATGCCCGTATAGTGCCCTACGCTCCTCTTTCCATAGACCCTGCGGCTATGGTGCTCCACTATGCTATGGAGTCCTTCGAAGGTCTTAAAGCTTACAGAACGGCAGACGGTTCCGTACAGCTTTTCAGACCCGAAAAGAATGCGGCAAGAATGATAAACACCAACAAGAGAATGTGTCTTCCCTACCTTGAAGTTGAAGATTTTGTTCAAGCTGTAAAAGAGATAGTTAAAGTTGAAAAGGATTGGGTGCCTTCCGATGAGGGTACATCCCTTTATATCCGTCCCTTCGTTTTTGCGGATGAGCCTCACTTGGGTGTAAGAACAGCCACATCTCACAAATTTATAATAATATGCTCCCCCGTAGGCGCATATTACGAAAGCGGCCTCGATCCCGTTAAGATATATGTAGAAGATGAGTATGTACGTGCCACTCCCGGAGGTACGGGCTTTACAAAGTGCGGAGGTAACTACGCAGGCTCCCTTGCAGGACAGGTAAAGGCTCACGACCTTGGGTATGAGCAGGTACTTTGGCTTGACGGTGTGGAAAGAAAGTATGTGGAAGAAGTAGGTTCCATGAACTGTTTCTTCAAAATTGACGGCACCATTTACACAGCTCCCTGTGTAGGCACAGTCTTACCGGGTGTTACAAGAATGAGCTGTATAGAACTTTTAAAGAAGTGGGGCTACAAAGTATCCGAGGACAGACTTGCCATAACAGACCTTATACAGGCATACAAAGACGGCAAGCTTGAAGAAGTATTCGGTACGGGTACAGCAGCCGTTATCTCCCCCGTAGGCGAGCTTCGCTATGAGGATGAGGTATGTAAAATAAACGACGGTAAAATTGGCGAGGTAACTCAAAAGCTCTATGATACCATTACAGGCATACAGTGGGGCAAACTTCCCGATGATATGAACTGGATAACAAAGATCTGATAAAAGACAGGCTGTGAAACATTGTTTTCACAGCCTGTTTGATTTGGGTCAACAAATTCCACCATTAACCCGCTACTATTCTCCCTTAAGAAAAACTTTACACATATCGTGTTTCGTTGCCTTTAAAAACTCTCCCAAAACATCCTCTGTTTTAAGTTTAAGAGACGATGTATTCACACAGGGGTGTACGCCTATGTATTCATCTTTGAGGAGATCCTCATCCACCAAAAGCTTAACATTGCCTTCCCTATCGTTAATGAGGCCCAGTACACTTACCGCCCCGGGATTTATATCCAAGTACTTAAGCATATCCTCGGGTTCGGCAAAGGAGAGCCTGGCGGTATTTATTTGAGCTGAGAGCTCCTTTGTTTTAAACTTTTTATCTCCCGGCATAAGCAGGAGGTAAAAGGCTGTTTTTTGTCTGTTGCACAGAAAGAGATTTTTGCACATCTTAACATCCAAAGCCTCGTCTATGGCAAGACAGGCTTCCATGGTATCCGCTCTTTCGTGGTCTACTCTTTCATAGGCTATGTTAAGTGTATCCAAAAAGTCATAGCATCTTATTTCTCTTTCTTCTCTGTTTTCCGTATTGCTTGGACGGGATGTGTAAATTTGCATATTTTCTCCTCAAGCCCCTATCTGCGCCTTTTTAAGCCTTAGCTTTACTGCAAGACCCACAGCCATACCAATAAGCATCTTGACTGTATCCACAAGTATGAAGGGTGCTACACACACTCCGAAGGCTGCTGCGAAGCTACCTCCCGCACCTCTGACATACCAAAGGGTACCGAAAAGGTATAATATCCAAGTACCTACCACCAAACCCAACAGGTGTAAAAGCCTTAACTTGGTTTTTTCCATCATTATACCGCCTATAAGTATTACGAATATAAAGCCTGCAAGAAAGCCACCCGTAGGTCCCACTGCCTTGGCTATACCGCTACCGTAGTTGGAAAATACGGGAAGCCCTACAAGACCCAACAAGTAATAAATTATGTAGCTTATAAGAGTCTTTTTCATACCCGTAATGTAAAGGGCAATGTATATCACCAAATTTGTTAAGGTCACGGGTATGGGACCTATGTTAAGGGATATGGGGCCGCACACGCACATTATTGCCGCTACAAGGGCTATTTGTGTTATATCTTTTGTTTTCATATCAAACACCTCCGTTTTTAACACGGAGATATTTTAGCATATATAAAATTTTCTGTCAACCGTTTTTAAGTTTTATAGTTAACAGGCTTTTTATTTAGGGGAGCTCTAAAAAGTGCTATTGAAGTAAAATTGAGATATCTTGTTCGAGGGCTAGGAAATGGCTCGAAGCCAATGTAGAGCATTGGTGAGAGACATTGACGCCTAACCTTTGCAAGATAGCCAATTTTACAATTTATGACTTTTTAGAGGTTCCCTTTAGATAATTCCTTTGCTTGTGTAAGTAAGGTTTGGATATCCTGCTTATCTATTATAAAGGAGGCATCCTCACCCTTTTTAACTCTGTAGAAATTGGTGTCGTAGTCGTAGAACTCTTCCGTATCGGTGGTGCCGTCTGTAAGCTTAAATGTTATTTTTCCTACGGGCTCTCCCGTAGGGGCTGCATTTTCCACCACATCATCAAAGGAAAGGCCCACAACAGCTTCATAAAAGTCGGAAAACTCCTTCTTTTCTATCTTTTTATCATTTATGTATGTGTTTCTGTTATCTCTCAAAACACCCTCTTCGTCCGTAAATATTTTGTTTTCTCCCTCTGCACGGAAATCCACAAAATACTTTTCATCTCCCTTTTCAAGGATGATATTTTCCACATTTCTTCTTATGTGAAGGGCTATAAAGGGTTGTATTATATCGGGTGCATAGGCATCCTCAAAACCTTGAAGATATCTTTGTTCCATAAGAAATACGGATATACCCTCATTTACTTTAACATATCTGTAATCCGTATCTTCCAATTGCACACTGTCTCCCACTTCCACCTTAAGCTTGGTGCCTTCCTCATCTTCCATTTCTATCACCATATAGGGCTCTTCAAGACCATAGTCGGCAATATTGTTGGGTTGCGGGGAAACAAGTGAAGAGACTTTCATAGCCTCGGTGTTTTTAAGTATGTACTGTTGCAACTTATCGGGATATACCACAACCTCATTCAAAGGCTTTTTCATGACCATAGCCGTCATGCCCCCGGTGTTGGCAAAGTCTTGTATAACGGCATTTGAAGGGTCGAAAACCACCAACATCTCATCCTTGCCTTTTCTCTTTATGTCAAGGTATGTTATGGATTTTTTCTCTATTTTTGCAAAATTCTTTTCTACAATATCCTCTATACCGTAGTTTAAGTATCTTGAAAAAGGATCTGCCATGGTATATATACTTTTATTATCCTCATTCAAGTATATATAGGTGTATTTCCCGTCTACGGTATTTGTGCCTAAGTGTATGGAAAGGTGCTCTCCCTTCTCATTTACAGCCTCTGCAAGGGCTTCCGTTTCACCGAAGCCGAATTTTGAAATATCTCCCTCATTTTGAAGCTTTTCCGCTATTCTAAGGTCCGTGAAAAGAGCCGCTATATTATCCAGTACTGTTTGAGAAACATTGGCATTTTCGCAATTCTTAACTACCCACTTATTTCCCTGTCTGTACACTTCCACCGTACCCTTTTGGTTTTTAAGTGTGAAAGTGTTTACACTTGAAAGAGGGGATATATTTTCTCCCTCAAGGGTATCGGTTATAAGAGTGGTGATCTCCGTACTTTCTTCCGACAACTCGCCTTTATTTTCTTGCTTTGGCAGTGTAAAATATACCGTTGCAAGTACTCCCACAATACCAACTCCCACCAAAAGGCCCGCTAATCTTTTTTTCATATATATATCCTCGTTACTTGTATCTTCTTATAAGCCACACTACAACGCCTATTATAAATATAACGCCCGGTATTATACCCAAGGCAAGTATTTTAACACGCTGTATATCTCCGCTTGTCATAAAGAGAGTTTCCGTTGACTCCAAGTTTTTAGAGGGTATATAAATACTTTCCTCTTCGCCTTTGAGCCAATTGGCAACAGCTGTTATAAAGGCGGAGTTGCCGTAGCTTACATTAGCATCCATATTGGCATCTAAAAGATACATACTTGCACCGCTTACGAAAAGCTTGGTTTTATCTCCTTCTTTTGAGGAGTTTTGAGCCGTTACCGTAACACCTATATCAAAGGGTCCCGACTTATCTCCGGGCTCTTTGTTTTGGGATTTGTTTGTGCCCTGCTTTGTAAAGGCATCTTTGCTTGTGGTAAGTACAGCCTCTGTACTTACGTCTTTTTTCTTTAAATCGGTTTCTACCACGGGCTGCGCCACATAGGCAAGAACATTGTAGCCCCTTGCTATAAGGCCCGATGTTACCTCCGTATCCTTTATTACGGGAAGAAGTGCCGTTGCCCTTGAAAGATAGTTGTTTTCATTACCTTCTATAATGTAGTTGTTTTCAAGGCTAAGACCGTAGGCTTGTATTATGGAGAGTATATTTTTACTCTTTTCCACATCTATACCGCCCAATATACAAACAGCGGCACCGCCCTGTGCAAGATATGTCCTTATCTTTTCCGCTTCCTCGGGAGCATAATCCTCATCACAGGTAGTTAAAAAAAGTATACTGCAATCATCGGGTATCTCGTTGTTTAAAAGGGTCAAGCCCTCCACCTCAAAGCCCGAAAGAGTAAGCTGTTTTACAACACTTGTATAGTATACCGGGTCTGCCTCGTTATGTCCTTGCAAGAAATATATCTTAGATTGAGAACCCTTGCTTAAAACCTGTATAGCACCCGTTATTTCCGACTCGACACTCAGCTGATACGCCTCCGTGTAGCTGTCGTAATCGTAACCTGCGGTGTAGTAGTCCTCATAATTTATAACTCTGTATCTGTCTCCCATTTCCACAACTATAGAGTTTATTTTAACACTCTTTTGCTGTGTGGAATATTTTTCCGCAAAATCGGGATGTAAGTAGAGGTCTGTGTTTTCTCTTTTTATTTTCCCGCTATGCTGCATATACTGATCCAATATCTGCTCTACTCTGTCTTTTACCACATCTTTTTCGGAGTTTGAAAATGTGGTATGTATTATTACATCCTCCTCCAAGGAAGAGAGTATTTTCAAGCTGTCCTCGGATAATGTTACAAATTCGTTTTTGGTAATATCAAAGCTTTTTTCAAATCTGCCCACTATAAGGTTTATAAGTATAAGTACCGCTATGGTGATTATGGTTATAACGGCGGAATAGGAGCCGTATTTGAATCTTTTGTCTTTAAAATACTTTCCCATGTTTGTCTCCTTATGCCCATCTTCTTTTTTCGATAGTGTTTACCGTGAAATATATAAACAGAGACGAAAAAGTAATATAATAAACTATATCGGATATATTTATAATACCCAAATAGGAGTTTTCAAATCTTCTAAGCACCGAAAACCAGCCTAAAACAGAGGCTATAGCCCCGTCATATATGTTTGGTCTTATTAAAAACAATGCGGATATCACAAGTCCTCCAAGGAGAGCAAATACTATGCCCACAGCAATGTTTTTGGTGGTGATGTACACATACACCGATACCGCAAGTACCGCCGCAAGTGTAAATATAAGAGATGCCTTGCTTCCCGTAGGTGCGCTTTGAGCGATATTATCCATCATAAGAAGCATAAATATCACCGCAAATGTAGATGCCGCCGCTACAAGCTGATTATCCGTAGTTACGGATATGAATATGCCCACACTTATAAAGCAGACACCCATAAGAAAGTAGCCTATAAGTCCCGCTACCGTAAGACCCACATCCATATTTTCATTAGCCGCATAGAAATTGAGTATGCAGGGAAAAACAGCCGTTATGACAATACCTATCATAAAAAGTATCACAGCCGCTAAAAACTTGCCTAAAACAATATCTGTTATCTTTATGGGAGAACAGTAGAGAAGCTGGTCTGTTTTCTGTCTTGCCTCCTCCGAAAAGGATCTCATTGTAAGTATGGGTATCAAAAGCAAAAACATTATAAGTGAACCCGTTAAGGTATCGTTGTAATTGGCATAACCGCTGTTTATATTCTGAGATATAAAAAAGTAGCCCGTTATCAATGTAAAAAAGCCAAGGAAGGCATAGCCCGTTATTGTGGTAAAATATGTTCTCAGTTCTTTTTTCAATATAGCGATCATTCTTCGTCCTCCGAAGGTTTCTTGTTTTCGGGAGTATATTCACCCTTTATAATATTTAAAAATGCCTCTTCAAGGCTGTTTTCCGCATCCTTTAACATTATAATGGGTATCTCTCTTTGGGCAAAGGCGGCAAATATTATTTCTCTTATATCCTTGCCCTCCTTTGCTACCACCTTTAGGGTAGATACTCCCTCTTCCTCATTCTTAAGATATACCTTATCCACCGCATTCCAGTTTGACAAAATGTCCTTTGCCTCTTCAAAGCCGCATTTTACGCTTACTATCTGCTTTGAAGCACTGCCGTCTTTGGAAAAGTTCTCCACCGTATCCATTGCGGCTATCTTTCCTTCATTTATGATTATTACTCTGTCACAAACCGCACTTACTTCGCTTAAAATATGGGAGCTTATAATAATAGTCCTATGCTCTCCCAATCTCTTTATAAGATTTCTTATATCTATTATCTGCTTCGGATCAAGACCGGAGGTAGGTTCATCAAGTATAAGTACATCGGGCATACCCACAAGTGCCTGTGCAAGTGAAACTCTCTGCTTATAACCCTTTGAAAGGTGGGAACAAAGCCTTGTAAGCATAGGTGTTATGCCCGTTAAGGCACAGATATTTTGCAACATGGTCTGCCTGTCGCTTTTTTTAACCTTTTTTATATCAAATACAAATTCAAGATATTCCCTTACCGTCATATCTCCGTAAAGAGGCGGAACATCGGGCATATATCCCAACTGTTTTTTAGCATTTAAAGCATCGTCAAGCATATCAAATCCGTTTATTTTGATACTTCCCGAGCTTGAGGATATAAAGCCTGTCATCATATTCATGGTAGTGGTCTTTCCCGCACCGTTAGGTCCCAAAAAGCCCAGTATTTCCCCCTCCCCTACCGTAAAGGATATATTATCCACAGCGGTAAAGGAGCCGTATTTTTTAGTCAAATTCTTAACTTCTATCAAAGTATCGCCTCCGGGTCTTACTTAAAATTTGCCAAATGATATATTACTCTATTCTAAGAAAAAATGCAACGATAAAAGATTAAGGATATTTTAATTTTTGTTGAGAGTGGGACTGTTGTTGTGTTGGGGGTACAAATTGTAGGGGAGCTCTAAAAAGTGCTATTGAAGTAAAATTGAGATAGCTTGTTCGAGGACTAGGAAATGGCTCGAAGCCAATGTAGAGCATTGGTGAGAGACATTGACGACGTAATCGGGCAAGATAGCCAATTTTACGATTTATGACTTTTTAGAGGTGCCCATAAATCAAACCAAACAGGCTGCGAAAAAACACATTTGTTTTCTCACAGCCTTTGTTTTTTAATCTTCTTTTATAAAGTGAGCGCCTATACTTTCTTTTCTTGAAAATGCTGCCTTTGCTATAAGGTAGCCTGCGGTCACCATGTTGTAGAGCTCCGTTTCCTCGTTTGTGGCGGAATCGGGGTCTATTCTTGTAAAATCTTCGCCGTTTGGCATATATTGTTTGAACCAGTCAAGTATATCAAGCATTTTTTTCTCATGCCTTACTATACCTACAAACTCCATCATTTTTTCTCTTATTTCCGCCTTGGTAGGCAAGGACTTAAGTTTTGTTTTAATGGGTTCTTCCGGGAAATTTTCGGTCTTTTTTGGATGTGTCAGTATGTAGTCGGCAAGAAGTTTACCGAAAACTATACCCTCAAGAAGGGAATTGCTGGCAAGCCTGTTGGCACCGTGTACTCCCGTACAAGCCACCTCTCCTACGGCATAAAGACCTTCTACCGATGTTAAGCCCTCCGTGGTAGCCTCAACGCCACCCATGTGGAAGTGTGCCCCGGGTGCTACGGGGATCTTGCCGTCATCGGGATCTACACCGTGTTCTTCGCATATACTTGTGACCGTGGGGAATTTCTTTTTAAAATCCTTCACAGCCGATATATCAAGATATATTTTCTCTCCCTTTAAGGTATGGGCATACACCTGCCTTGCCACCACGTCTCTCGGAGCAAGGTCTTTCATAGGGTGAACACCCTCCATTATACGCTCTCCCTTTTCGTTTACAAGTATACCTCCCGCACCTCTGCAAGCCTCGGAAACAAGGCCATAGGCATTGCCGTCTATGGTGAGCATGGTAGGGTGGAACTGTATAAACTCAAGATTTTTAAGCTTTGCTCCCGCTCTGTAAGCCATGGCAAGGCCGTCTCCCGTAATAGTCACATCGTTTGAAGTGGAGGGATAGAGCTGTCCTATGCCTCCCGTGGCAAGTATGGTGTAATTGGCATGGTATATATGTTTTTCTCCCTTGTCATCTCTTGTGATAACACCGCAACACTTACCGTCTTTCACTCTTAGATCGAGGGCCATTTCATTTTGCTTTACAGTCACGTCCGTGGTAAGATTTCTTATAAGTTGTTCCACAACTCTGAGGCCTGTTTTATCGCCTCCTGCGTGTATTACCCTGTTGAGCCTGTGAGCTGCCTCCCTTCCGAAGGCAAGTTCTCCCTTTTCATCTTTATCGAAAACCATACCGCTTTCTATAAACTCTTTTATGACTCCCGGTGCCGTGGAAACCAGCTTCATAACCGCCTCGGGGTCGTTTAAGTTACACCCCGCCGCCATGGTGTCCTCATAGTGGTAGTGATAATCATCCTCTTTTGAGAGGGCAACACTTATTCCACCCTGAGCAAGGGAGGAATTGCAAGCTTTTTTAAGACCCTTTGTAATTACCGTCACCTTTCTTTTATGCTTGCACAACTGTCCCGCAACGCTCAATGCTCCTATTCCCGAACCTATAACAAGTATATCCGCTTCCTCCATAAATATATCCTCCGATTTTGTATATATGTTTTTATAAACCGATACATATTTTTTATATTTTACACAAAAGAGAGAAAATATTCAAGTGGTAAAGAAGGTAAAAAGGCAAAAATATTTATTTAAAAAACATACTAAAAAAAGTTGATTTTTTTCACTCGTAATATTATAATTAAGGTATCTATGTGAAAACCGGAGGTAGTATGATCGTTATAGGACTTACGGGGCTTAGCGGTTCGGGTAAAGGGGTAGTAGCCTCTATACTGAAAAAATGCGGAGCCTTTGTATTTGATTGTGATGAGATAGCCCACTCCAATATGGCAAAGGGCGGTTGTGCCTATGCCGATATTGTAGAGTATTTCGGGGAAGACATTTTAAACACCGAAAAAGAAATAGACAGAAAAAAACTTGGAGATATAGTATTTTCCCACAAAGAAAAGCTTAAAAAACTCAACGCCCTCACCCATGGAAGGGTATATGAGTACATACAGCAAAAACTTCCCCTCTTGAAAGAGGATATAGCCGTAATAGATGCCCCTTTGCTTTTAGACTCGGGACTTTATCGTATCTGTGATAAAATATGGGTGGTAAAAGCTGATGAGGATGTAAGAAAGAAAAGAATAGCCGAAAGAGACGGCATATCTCAAGAGCGCATAGAAAAAAGATTTAAAAATCAAAAAAGTTTCCCTTTTGAAAAAGCGGACTTTATAATAGACAACACCTCAAAAACCATGGAAGAACTTGAAAGAGAGATAAAGGAAGCCGCTTCAAAATATGAAAGAGATCAAATTTTTATTTAAAGCCTTGTTGGTTTTGGCTGTACTGCTTTTCGCCCTTTTTTGCTTTATATGTATAAATTTCCCCGTGGAACACTTAAGTATTATAAACAAATACTCGGAGAAATATTCTTTGGATCCCGCCCTTGTCTGTGCGGTGATAAATACGGAAAGCGGTTTTAACGAAAATGTCACCTCCCACAAAGGCGCAAGAGGGCTTATGCAGCTTATGCCAGACACCATAGATTGGGCAGTGGAGCAGATGCCTTATAAAAACTTCAGCTACACCTATGTAAACGAACCCGATGTTAATATAAATATAGGGTGTTGGCTTTTAAAGTACCTTTTGGATTACTACGACGGGGATGAGGACTTAGCCATAGCCGCCTACAATGCAGGCCTCGGTACCGTAAACAAGTGGCTGAAGGATGAGAATGTTTCCACAAAAGGCACACTTACGGATATCCCCTTTAAAGAGACCAGAAATTACGTTAAAAAAATAGAATTTAACCAAGCCGTATACAGTATACTTTTAAGGATAGGAGTTTATGAATAATAAAAAATATATTTTAATATTCCTATGTCTTTTTCTTGCAGCCTGTTCCAATGTAACCGTACCCGAGATACACGAAAAGGAAGAGGCAAGGCAGACCCCGGAGCTATCCCCCTCTTCCGATACGGATATAACGGGTGACGGCACTTTAAGAATGTCCATGCTCTCCCCCAACACCCTCAACCCCCTTTTAAATACGGACGAAAGTGTGGATGCCGTACTGCGACTTATGTTTGAGCCTCTGTATATGCTTGATAACAACTTAACACCCGTTCCAAACCTTGCGGAAAGTTCCACCGCTTCAAGGGACGGCAAGGCTGTCAGCGTAAAGGTAAAAGAGGGTGCAAAGTGGTGGGACGGTGAAAGTATCACAGCGGATGATATTGTATACTCGGTGGAAGTCCTTAAAAGTGCCCCCGCCGATTCCATATACAAAAGTTGCGGTGAAAATATGCTCTATGCCACAAAGGACTCAGAGTATATTGCCACCATATATTTTTCCTCCCCCGTAGGCTGTCCCGAAAACCGTCTTTGTTTTCCTTTGATACCCAAACACCACTACTCAAAAGGTAATGTAAATATGTATCCCATAGGAAACGGTTTTTACAAGTTTTCAAACTACACCTACATGAGGGAAATGAACCTTGAAGCCTGCCCCTGTTTTAAGGGAGAGGCAAGTATCAAAAATATAAATATCTCTATACTTACGAACAAGCAAGCGGTAAAAAACGCCTTTGAAAGCGGTATAACAGACATTATAGATCTGCCCCCCTCCGAAAGTACCAAAACAGCCAAAAGCGATGATTGTATCGCCGCATACAATACAAATAACTTCCTATTCCTTGCCTTTAATTTAAGGCAAGCACGCTTTTCCGATGAAAGTATAAGAACAGCCTTGGCAAGGCTTATACCCACAGAGGACATAGTAAGAAACGTATATGTGGACAGGGCGGTAAAAAGCATAACTCCCATAAACCCCGCCAACAGTTTGGTAGACAAGGCTCTGGTACAAAATTACGACTACGACAAAAATATGGCGCAGACCATACTTTTTGCAGAGGGAAGAAGCGGAGAAGAACTTAAATTTGAAATACTTGTAAACAACGAGGACCAATCAAAATGCGCCGTAGCCGATAGGATAGGCGATGCCTTTAAGGATGCGGGCATACCCGTGACCGTAAAAAAAACAGACTACGCCACCTACACGGAGCTTCTCAAAAAAGGAGAGTTTGATGCCTATATAGGTGAGGTACGGCTTAGAGATGACTACAATCTCTTTGCCCTTCTTCACTCTTCTTCGGTAACCTCCGGAATAAACTACAGCGGATTTAAAGATGTGTATATGGATAAGCTTATATCTCAGTGTAATACGGCAAAGGATAAGCAAACATACACACAGGCTCTCAATGAACTTAATAAATACTGCTCCATAAAGCTTCCGATAATAGGGATATGTTTCCCCTGCAACTGCCTTACATTTTCCCCCGGCATAAAATCGGAAAAGAACCCCTCATTGAACAACATCTACGCCAATATAAACAACTGGACAATAGAAAGGTGATATGCACCAAAGGAGAATGACCATGATAAAAAGATGCTATCTTACAGGTGAATTTGTTTTCTATGCCACCGCCAGAGCCAAGAGGCCTCACAGTTTCCATAAACCCCAAGAAAAGTCGGTGCCTAAGCAGTACTGTCCCTTCTGTGTGGAAAATGTGGCTATGACTCCGGGGGTAATATATGCTACGGAAAACGACGAAATTAGAATAATCCCCAACAAATATCCTTTTCTTGATAAAGATGAGATAGATTTCGGTGTTCACGATGTGCTTGTGGATACAAAGGAACACGAAGAGAGAATGTCCGATTTTTCCGATGAGCGTATGTATAAGCTTATGCAAGTTATAAAAATGCGTTTCGCGGAGCTTGAAAGCGACAAGAGGATAAAATATGTTCAGGTGTTTAAAAATCAGGGCAGAGAGGCGGGAGCAAGCCAGTCCCATTCCCATTGGCAAATAACCGCCTTAAACGTTGTACCCCTGAAAATGGAACATCTTATAGGTGTGCTCAGAAACTACTACTATGAGCATAACAGAAAGTGCTATTTCTGCAGTATGGAGTTCGGTGAGAGGGTAGTGGAGGAAAACGATCACTTTGTAAGCTATCTTCCCGCAGACGGAAAGTTTGCCTATGGTATGGATATACTGCCTAAAAGGCACATTTCCACCCTTGACGACTTTACGGAGGAAGAGCTTAAAGCCTTTGGTGTGATACTGAGAAACTCCGTAAAAAGACTTGTGACCCTTTTAGACGGCATAAGTTACAACGTCTGTCTCTATTCCGCTCCCATATCGGGAGACAACGAGGAGCATTTCCATTTTTATGCCCAGATAATACCTCGTATAGGACACATGGCAGGCTTTGAATTCAGCACGGGTTGTTACATCAACAGCGTGCTTCCCGAAGAGGGCGCAAAGGCTCTCAGACAGGTGGAAATTCCTTAAGGGCACCTCTAAAAACTCATAAATCGTAAAATTGGCTATCTTGCCCGAATACGTCGTCAATGTCTCTCACCAATGCTCTACATTGGCTTCGAGCCATTTCCTAGTCTTCGAACAAGCTATCTCAATTTTACTTCAATAGC
>JAFSVK010000101.1 GCA_017444985.1 Bacillota bacterium | reverse complement strand
TCTTGCCCGAGTACGTCGTCAATGTCTCTCACCAATGCTCTACATTGGCTTCGAGCCATTTCCTAGTCCTCGAACAAGCTATCTCAATTTTACTTCAATAGCACTTTTTAGAGGTACCCTTTAATTTAATTAATTATAACACATCAAAAATTATTATGCAACAAAAAAAAATATAAAAAGTTGTAATAAATGTATTGACAAGTATGGAAATGTGTGATATATTATATTCAATCAAAGTTGTAATAAATACCTTTACAAGTTTGACAAACAAAAAATTTTATGCTATAAGGAGGAATTTATTATGAAAATCGCAGTAGTTGCAGCAAACGGACGTGTGGGCAGATTGGTAGTTAAAGAGGCTCTTGATAGAGGAAACGATGTTACTGCTTTTGTGCGCGGTGAAAACAAGACAGCTGCTTCAAACTTTATCAAAAAAGACATTATGGAACTGACAAGCGATGATTTAAAGAGCTTTGACGCTGTTGTGGATGCTTTCGGTGCATGGGAAGAGGACAAACTCGGTGGTCATGTTGAAACATCACAGCACCTTTGCGACATACTTTCGGGCAGCGATACAAGACTTCTTATTGTGGGCGGTGCAGGCAGCCTTTATGTAAACAAGGAGCATACGGCAGTTGTATGTGAAGGTTCCGACTTCCCTGCTGTATTTCTTCCTTTGGCACAGGCACAGGGCAAGGAACTTGACGAACTTCGCAAGAGAAATGATGTAAAGTGGACATTTATCAGCCCCGCAGGTGATTTTCAGGCAGACGGTGAAAAAACAGGAAAGTACATTCTTGCAGGCGAGGAACTTACGCTTAATTCAAAGGGCGAAAGCATAATCAGCTATGCGGACTACGCTGTTGCAATGGTTGACGAGATAGAAAAAGGCGATCATATTCAGCAAAGAATAAGCGTGGTAAGAGAATAATGAGGTTTGAGCTATGCAGATAACAAGCAGATTTACAATAGCGATACATATTTTGACTTGTATTGACTATTTTAAAGATGAAAGACGTGTAACAAGCGAATTTTTGGCAGGAAGCGTAAATGCAAATGCCGTAATTATACGCGGTGTTTTGTCGCAGTTAAGGGCGGCAGGCATTGTCAGCACCAGACAAGGCAGCGGCGGTGCGGCAATAACAAGAGCACTGAATGAAATTTCACTTTACGATATATACAAGGCTGTTGACTGCATAGACGAAAACGGATTGTTTGGCTTTCACGCGAACCCCAACACGGATTGTCCGATAGGCAGAAATATTCACAAAGCAATGGATAAACACCTTACCAATATACAAAACTCAATGGAAAACGAATTAAAAAAGATTTACCTTTCGGATGTTGTTGAGGACACGATAAAACAAATACAAGCCGAAAATGGCTGAATAAGTGGGTATGTCAGACTTTTTTGACATACCCCTTATATTGCATATTATTTAAAAGCGTAAAGTTTTTACGCCGAATTATTGACAATAATGAATAACTGAAATTTTTTGTATTACGCTGTTTATTCCTTTACAACACTTGCCATACCATGATAAATAAGCCTTGCCGCAAGTTCTGTAACTTCTTCCAAAGACAGTTTTTTACCGTCTTCTAACCATTGTCTGTATAATTCGGCGGTGATGCTTCCGTAATATCTAAACACGATATTTTCGGAGGCTTCATCCAAGCCGAAAACACCTTTATTGGTTTTCATACGGTACTGCATTATCTGTTTATTTATTTTCTCAAACACAAAATGATAGCTGCCGCTGCAAAGCAGGCGTTCCTGAAGCGGCGCTTGGACAGCCGCATTTTCAAAAAACACCTTTACCATATATTCAATATCGGATAGTTTTGCGTAGGAGACCTTTTTTTCGGTGAAGACTGCTACGAGCTTGCAACAGGTACTGACAACAAAGAACTTTACATCATAGACGGCGCAAGGCATATACAGACCTATTATGTAAATGAATATGTTGAACAGGAAGCAGCAAAACTGATGGAATTTTTCGGAAATAATCTTTAAAAACCTTTGAAAATACAAAAATGCCGGGTTTAAGTGCTTTTATGCACACCCGAATTTTTATGTAACATTCTTAATTTTTATCATCAATGCCGTTTTTATCAAAATAGCTGATGTATTCCTGTCCAAAGGCTCTTATACTGTCAAGTACGGGTTTGAATTTACGACCTATCTCCGTTAAAGAATATTCGACTTTGGGCGGCATTTCACTGTAAACTATGCGTTCTATCAGACCCTCTTTTTCGAGCTGTTTAAGCTGATTGGACAACGTTGCGTGTGTCATTTTGGGCATCTTGCGCTGAAGTTCATTAAACCTGACAGGTTCATCTTTCAGATAGTGCATAATAAGAATTGCCCATTTGCCTTGTATCAGCCTTTGTGTTGTAAAAAACGGACATCTGCCAAATCTTTCTTCTTCACTTGCGTTTATCATAAATCAAATTCCTCTATGGTTTTAATTGCGCTGCATATCTCAACGTGTCCGTTTTCAAGATGGAACATTCCAAGTTTATAGCCTGTTTCGTCATTATAAATTTTTTGTAGCTGCGGAGCATTTGCAAGCACCTCTTTAGCAAGTGTGTCATTTTTCTCAAAAACAACTGTTCCGTCATAGCGCATAAATTTGCCTTCTGCACTTGCAAACACCTCAACACGGGGGTTTTGCTGAATTTGCCTAAAAACTTTTTTAAATGTGCCTGTTCCGAAATATATTTTATCGTCTTTTAACAAGTGAAAACGAAACGGTCTGCCTTTTGGCTGTGTACCGTCTGTTGTTAAGAAAAACCATAAGCCTGCTTTGTCAAGAAATTCATTTACTTTTTCGATGTTTGTCATTTTTGTTCCTCCTTGTAAGTTTAGTTTATTAACACGGTTCGATTTTGTATCGTGATATTATTTTAACTCAATAAGAGGAATAAAACAAGTACGATTTTGAAAAATACTAAGTATCCTAAAAGATACCTGAAAAGATTTGATGTTCATGGAAAATGACCAATACATTAAAAGTATAAAACTTCTTTTAGTGGCAAAATATTGGTGTATTCAAATAAAAAAAGACCCGATCGGGCGATTATGTTTTTTATTGCATAATTGCCTCGACAGGGTCAAAAAAACATTTCACTTTTTAGTTATAAATTGTTGTAAAAATTTATAAAGATTCTGTAAATATCTCTGCTATATCCTTTTCTGTAAGCGGCGCCCACGCATTTTCAAGACCTTCATTTTCCGCAACGTGATGAGCCATTTCGTTTATTCTGCTTTCGTCGATACCAACATCTTTCAAGTGCATGGGGATATTTATAGACTCAAAGAAGCGATAAGTTTCGTCTATTGCTTTGTTTGCTATCTCGTATTTATCAAGGCTGCTGTCAATGCCGAATACATTTATGCCATACTTGACAAAGCGGTCGACTGTTTTATCATTCAGAATATGTTTCATCCATCTCGGTGTTATTATTGCAAGACCCTCACCGTGCGTAATGTCATAATACGCCGAAAGTGCGTGTTCCATACCGTGGCACGGCCAGCCAGAATAACTGCTGCCGAGTGCATAAATAGAGTTGCAGCCGTAAGTACAGACAAGCATCATTTCTGCCCTTGCGGTGTAATCTTCGGGGTTTTCGATACACTTGGGCGCATTTATCATAAGGCTTTTCAAGCCCGCTTCCATAAAACCGTCATTGAGTATTGTGGAATCGGTACAGAAATACTGCTCCATAATGTGGTTCATGGCATCTGCGCATCCCGCTGCTGTCTGCTTTTTTGATACGGTAAAAGTATATGTCGGGTCAAGGAACGATACCGCCGGGAAAAGGTGCGGATCGACATAACCTATCTTGTC
>JAFSVK010000100.1 GCA_017444985.1 Bacillota bacterium | reverse complement strand
ATTGAAGTAAAATTGAGATATCTTGTTCGAGGACCGGGAAATGGCTCGAAGCCAATGTAGAGCATTGGTGAGAGACATTGACGACTAACCTTTGCAAGATAGCCAATTTTACGATTTATGAGTTTTTAGAGGTTCCCATAAGCAATATGTAAATTGTAAAGGGGGAAACAAAGTGAACAGCATAAAAAAATTTTTTGTTGTTATATCTGTGGCGTTGGCAGTCATGCTTATGTGTACGGCGGTTTGGGCGGCTTCAAGTGGTACCTGCGGCAATGGTGTAAATTATGTATTAAGTGATAGCGGTGTACTTACGATAACGGGAAACGGCAAAATAAACGGCAGTTCTTTCAAGGACAACACAAATGTTAAGCAGATAGTGATAAGCGGTGATATTACCGGAATAGGCAGTTATGCTTTTGAAAATTGTACAAACTGCACTTCCGTTAAAATAGCCAACAATACTGACTTAAAAATAGACAGCCGTGCATTTGATTACCACAAAAATTTAAAATCTGTTACCATAAACAACAGCGGCAACCTTGACATAGGCAGTTCTGCGTTTCGTTCAAGCAACGACAGTCCGTATTGTCCGAATATAGATATAAGCTGTACGGGCAGCCTTGCAATAGGAAACTCTGCATTTATGACATACGGCAAAAATAATAAAGCAACGATAAAACTCCATTCGCCCAATATAGTTTCCATAGATAAGAACGCCTTTTTCAATTACGGCACACTGTCTGCTCTTACCTTTGAATCACTGCCGATGCAGTTCAAGGTGGGTTTTTTTTACAGCCTCAACGACTATAGTACGGTAACAGTAACCGTTCCGACAAATTCTACATTGTTAATTCCCAAGGGATATGCTCAATTTAAGGATGAGAGTATACAAAAGAATTATATCAATGAGGTTGTGAACAACGGTTGTTCTCTGTCAACATTTTTAAACGAGGGTCATGAAGACCTGGTTGAGGGCACGGATTATACATTGACTACTGAAGATAAAAACGAAACACTTACAAGTTCAAACGCATATATGGTATTTGATGATGACACAACAGTCAAATTCCAAAGCTACAGCAATTATTGGACAAATCACACCGTATCCTTCATTGCAAACGGACACGGCACAGCACCCGCATCACAAACAGTGCTTACGGGCAGCAAGGTGATAATACCGATAGACCCTACGGCAAGCGGGTACAAATTTATGGGCTGGTACACGGAAGCAAGCTGTATAAACGAATACAATTTTAATACAAGCGTAACTTCAAACCTGACACTGTATGCAAAGTGGCTTCCGTATTATACGGTAACATTCAACGCAAGCGGACACGGCACAACTCCCGAGTCGCAAACAGTGCTTTCGGGTGATACGATAGTTGAACCGGAAGAATCAGCACAGGAGCATTGTACTTTTCTTGGTTGGTACAAAGAACAAAGCTGTGTAAACAAATTTGATTTTACAACAGGCATAACAGGCAATATGACGCTCTATGCAAAGTGGAAAGTTGATACTCCGATCTCATCGGTCGATATAAGCGGTCTGAGAGACTTTTACAAAGGTGAATCTCCATATACAGCCGTAACACTTTCCGTTTCGCCCGAGAGCGGATGTGAAATTTTTGATATTGATTGGTGTGAATATGAGAATGGTTTTATAAGGGAAAGGATAGATGAAGAATACACTGTTTCGACAGGTGAACAATATAAATGTGTTATTACAATAAATGCCAAAGACGGATATTATTTTACCGATGATACAATAGTAAAAATTGATGATAAGAATTTGTACTTTGATGAGACCGATGGTCAGAGGATCATTGTGTACTCACCTGTAATAACGGTATCCGATTCGGAAACGAGTGGTGTTGATGGCAATTGTGAATGGACGTTTTCTTATGTAACAAACACGCTTACAATAAGCGGCACAGGTGAAATGCCTGACTATACCGAGACGGACAAACCCTCTTGGGAATATTTTAAAGACAGCATAGAAAAAGTTGTTATCAACGAGGGAATAACAAAAGTCGGCAATTATGCCTTTTATGAGTATACCACACTTGAACGGGTATCACTCCCCGACAGTTTAATTGAGGTGGGAGAAAGCGCATTTTACGGCAACGGACTTACTTCCGTTGTTATACCGAAAAATGTATCTTCGGTATATCCTTTAGCTTTTTCAAACTGTGAACAGCTTGAAAAGGCGTATATTACAGGCAAAGGATTTGTTATTATCAACGAAAAAGCTTTTTATTTTTCGCCGCTCGAATACATTGTTATAACAAATGCTTATTTCAGTGCCGAAACAAATAAAAGTGCGCTGGGGTATATGGGCGGAAATAAAATAGACGGCTTTACGATATATGCACCTATAGGTAGCGATGATCGCGGCTATGCCGAAAGCAATAATTTTAGATTTATTGCCCTTGGTAATGTTGATTTGAATGTTAACGAGGAAGATAAGGATATTGTTGATAAAGCCGATGCGGCACTCTTGCTTAAATACATAAGCGGTACGGCAACACTTGATGATCCTAAACAGCTTATAGCCGCAAAAGTGACCGACCCCACAAAGGATAAACCCGATATGTGCGATGTTATAGCGCTACTTGATTCATAATAAAAAGGCAAGGCTATTCCAAAAGTGGGAATAGCCTGTTTTTCGTTGTGCATAAATATTTATTTTTGATAATCGGTTAGGTTGATTCATATTCGAACATACAGCTATAATTTTAATATCTATAGTAGTATCATCAACGATAAAATAGACTTGACAATATATCTCAATTTTACTTCAATAGCACTTTTTAGAGGTCCCCTTAAATAACTTTCTGCAAATATTAAATTCTGCAGAAAGTTATTTAAATTTAACCTCTCTTGCGGTATAATAAGAAAAACAGCAGGGAGGGCATAGAGTATGAGTGGAGTTATTCCGTCGAATGAGCATTTTCTTACTGTAGAAAGACTGAGGGAACTTGGGTTCTCACACTATAGGATAGGAAAGCTTGCAAATGAGGGGAAAATTGTAAAAGTGAGCAGGAGTATGTACAAAAATACGGCATTTTCAGGCGACGAAAGTGATCTATCCATAGTGTCTGTATTTGCGCCCAAAGGCGTTTTTTGCATGATGACTGCGGCAAGGTACTATGGGCTGACTACCTATATTCCCGATGCTGTTGATGTTGCTATTGAAAGGTCCATGAACTATGCAAGAATTGTTGATGCTATAATCGGTAATGAAAAGTTTGAGGGCAGATGGTCGCATGATAGTCGTGAATGGATATTATAGCATTTTTAGAATACCATGTATGTAAATCGTGTATATCTAACTACTTGAAACTAACGATGTAAGAACGTTATGACAGATGTAATTTTGAGGAGGTGAGTTAATGTGAAAAAAGGAAAATGGAGACGATTATATTCAACGGACGGCAAACTTCTTTATCAAGGATTTACGTTACACGAAAAGCCTTATGGAGTTGGTAAGGCATACTATGAAAACGGTAAAGTATATCAGGAGGGCATATTTGGTTTAAAGGGATTGATATGTGGTAGGGAGTATTATCCGGATGGGTCTATTCGTTTTGAAGGTGAATATTCTCGATCTGTTGGCTACGGTACAAATTATCCGAACTATGGGAAATGTTTTTCTCTCGAAAAAAAACAAATAGTATATGAAGGAAATGTTAATACATATCTTGACCGAGAAGGGAGTCCCATAGTTGATTATCCCAAAAGCTTTGTACCGATACCCGAGGATATGAAACCGCAGTTACAGTACTTTGCATGGGATGATGCAGCGGAAGAAAAAATATTTACAAGTGAATATAATAACATTCATTGTGATTATAAAAGGCGTAGATATAATAACAAGGCGTATAATATAGAACTTCAACCAAGACCTGTAAAAGAAAATTTTTTCCAAGATTTTATTGTTAATACCATTATTAATTTACGAGATGTAGTGGGAGAATACTTAAGCATAGGTTTTAGTCCCGAAAGGGATGACAACATAACTTGTATACAAACTTGTCGTAACGATGACAACTACAGAGTTGAAGTTGTTGTAAATTTTCATGACGAGCAAGCGTTTCATATAATGGCATTGGATAATGTATCGCTTGATGATACGATCAAACATTTTAAAAATGTGTGTGTTGATTTTAACGGTATAAATATTTCCGAATGGAGGGATGTTTCTAAAGAAGTAAATTATAGCAAGGATGACAAGGAAAAAAGTATTCGCGGAAGAAGCTGTCCACTGTGCAAGAAACATTTTTTTTCGAACCCGTATATTTATGAAGTATGTCCCTTCTGTGGATGGGAACAGAAACCCAAAACACAAAAAACAATACTCAAAAGCAAATGGTTGGATATTATAGAGGCTGATAAGAATAAATCAGCCGTGTTTACTGCTCCAATTAAGGATACGGTGAGAGCAATTCTCATAAATACCATATTTGGAATGATAAAAGCCCGCTACAACAATGTTCTTATTGATTTTGCGCTAAATATTAATAAGAGATTGATATTGGGGATCGATAACAAGTCCAAATACGGACTTTGTGTTATGCTTAATGTAGCTTTATTATCTAAATATAACATGATAACACTCGGTTTCGATAAGAGGACATTCCAATACAAAACAGTTGTTGATGACAGGTTTTGTATTGTTTGTGAACATGGAAATTGGTTGTTGTGTATGCTTCCGGATAATCCAACGGAAGTTTTAGAAAAACCGAATTGTGAATTGAAGTACAGTGACAGAGGCATAGCATATGTAGGAACGCAGGATAAAGTGATAGATGCACAACTGTATAAAGAGTCGCAAATACTCTCGGTGCATATCATTATTATAAAAAAATCTACCAATAACCAACCGGATAGACGCTGGAGGAAATATAAAATTTGATTTATGAAGTTTTATAGATAGATACCCCGAGGCTATATTGCACGATTATGTTGCCGATGTCTCGGGGTTATGCTATAGATTGTTTTCGAGCTGTTTGCGGTTTTGGGAAAAGATACCTCAATTTTATTTCAATAGCATTTTTTAGAGGCTCCCATAAAGTTCCAGTGATATACCGCTTTCTTCAAGCATTTTTTTAGCCATATCGTCGGGGTATAGTTCTTTTGCCACTATGCGGACTATTCCTGCGTTTATGATCTGTTTTGTGCACATGGTACAGGGGGAGGCGGTTACGTATATTGTGGCACCTTTACAGCTTGTACCGTTTACGGCACATTGGGTTATGGCGTTGTTTTCGGCGTGTACCGCACGGCAGAGTTCGTGCCTTTCTCCCGAGGGTATGCCCAGCTTTTCTCTTAGGCATACACCTGTATCACAGCAATTTTCAAGGCCTTTGGGAGCTCCGTTATAGCCTGTGGAAAGGACCTGATTGTCTCTTACAAGCACGGCTCCCACCTGTCTTCTTATACAGGAGGAACGCTTAGCGGCAAGCTCTGCCATATTCATAAAATATTCATCCCAGCTTATTCTTTTCATACTTTCACCGCCTTATGATCTTTGTCTTACAGCCTCGTATATCAATATAGCAGCTGCTACAGCCGCATTCATAGATTCTGCTTTTCCCGGCATAGGGATCTTAATTTTTTTTTCGCACATTGCGGAGGTCTCTTTTTTTAAGCCGTTTGCCTCATTGCCTATAACAATGGCACAGCCCTTTGTCATATCCGCATCGTAGGGCGTTTGGGTGGCGGAAAGGTCTGCCGCAAGGGTGGAAATATTGTTTTGCCTTAAAAGTGTAAGGGTCTCTTCTATATCCGCCCCTGTGTATATGGGGATATGGAAAAGGGAACCCATTGTAGACCTTACCACTTTGGGGGAGTAAATATCCGTACATCCTTTTGAAAGTATAAGGGCATCCGCTCCCGCCGCATCGGCTGTTCTTATTATAGTACCCATATTACCGGGATCTGTTACATTTTCCAAGATCACCACAAGGGGAGAAGGGGGCAGAGTCTTTATGTCAAAAGATTTCCGAGCTATCTTGCAAATGCACATTATCCCTTGAGGGTTAACGGTCTCGGATATTTCCGCAAAAAGCTTATCGGGTATTATAATGTCTGCATTTTCATCTGCGTAGGAAAGGGAGGAAATGGTATAGAGGGTTTGGGTATCCTCGGGTATCTCGGAGATAAGTCTTTTCCCTTCAAGTATAAACATACCCTCTTTTTCACGCCCTTTTCTGGTTTTAAGTGAAAATGCGGTTTTTATTATTTTGTTTTGTCTGCTTGTTATAAATTTGTTATTATCCATATTTTTAATATACAACCATTGCTTTTTTTTGTCAAGAAAGGGTTTGAGAAGTTTATTTTTTTCGTGATAAAAAACTCCCCCTATATAGGGGGAGCGTTTTTTATCTGTTTCTGTTAAGTTCTCTTTCGATCTCGCCAAGTCTTTGAAGGTTGGAATCGATCTCGCTTTGAAGATTTTCTTCTGTTGCTCTGAGGTCTGCAGCCATTTCTATCTTAAGAGCTTCTTTTTTGTCTATCTGCTCTTGTATGGATTTTTTCTTGTTGCTCTGGAATATACCGAGGGCATCTCTTTCTGCTTTCAGAGCTCTCAGCTCGCTTTCGTATTCCTCAAGTCTGACTTTGTTGGGAGGATTTTTCTTGAGATTTTGAAGTTTGTTGACCTCACTTTGAAGTCTGTCTCTTTCTTTCTCAAGTTTTTCCTTCTCATCGGGATGAGCCGACCAATAGCCGTCTACACGAGCCTCACGCTGAGCCTCATTCTTCTTCATACGCTCATCTTTTTCATTTACCATATTGAGGACTGTAAGCTTGTTGAGTTCTTTCTTCTCTTGCTTGCAGTTTTCTATTCTTTCGTTTCTGATCTCTTTTACCTTGTCAAAGGCTGTTTTGGAGCCGTAGATATTGGGATCCTGATACTTCTTCATACTTGCATCGTAAGTGTTTATAATGGTTTGATGGAAGCGTATCAAAGTATCGTAGTACTCAATGTTCTTGGGGTTCTCTTTGCCGTCAAGCTCTATTGCCTTTTCAACGAGCCATACACAGTAATCGGTAACGGAGCTGAAATCGAAAAGTGACTTCTGTTCGTTGTCGATATTGGAAACTTTTCTGTACTTTGTTTGAGCCTGAGCCTGAGCTCTAACAGCATATATGGGAAGCCATCTTGCCATTCTCTCTTTTATAAGGGCAACGGCTGCCTCATCCTGGGTAAAGGTCTTGCCCGTAAGGTCTATAACATAGGTTATGGAATCGAAGAGGGCATGCATGGTAACATCGGAAGGATCGCTTTCAAATTCGGTAGCTTTCCTCTTTATGGTCTCATTTGAAACCTCATCGATGATCTCCTTACCTCTTGTGGTTATCCTTGCCTTTTTGTTATCTCTTGCAACGGAAATACCCTTTAATATAAATTCGGAGGCTTTTTCAAGATTGTCTTTTCTGTCCTGCATATAGCCCATAGCCTTCGCTTTGTTTATATATGCCTCGGGGCAGTTTTCGTCTATCTTTATAAGCTCATCGCAAATTCTGTTGGCTTTGATATAATCTTTTATACCAAAGGCTGCATCTATTTGCTCAAGTTTCTCGTTTACCTCTTTGGAGTTGGTGCTGGGAATATCATCGTTACCTTCGGAAACGCTCATTCTCTGCATAGCACTTCTGCGAGGCTCTGCCCTAACTCCTTCTCCGTTTGGCATAAAGGCATCCATATCATCGTTTTGAGAAAATCTGGATCTTCCGCCTGTAACGGGAACGGCTCTGAGTTGTATGGTATTCTTGGGAGGCTCTTCCTTAGGCGTTTCTTCCTTCTTCTCCTCGGCGGGAGTATCGGGAACTACCTGGTCGTTCTTCTTAGCCTCCTCGGCTTTCTTCTTTTCTTCTTCTGCCTTCTTAGCTTCTTCTTCGGCTTTTCTTGCTTTTTCTTCCTCAGCTTTTCTTTCTTCTTCTTGTTTGTTGAACTTGCTGATATCGTGCATTCCGGCTGTTACGGCAGAAACTTTAAGTTCTATCTTGTTGCCGTTTTTGTCTATTTTGATATTGTCGGGCTTGGGAACGGCATCCTCACCAAACTTTTCTTTTATTTCATCTATCTTGCTTTGTCCGTACTCTTTTCCGCAGGAAGGACACTTGGCACTGTCATGCTTTAACTCCAGCTTTTCACCGCAGATATCACACTTTAAAGGAGCCTCGGGGTCTTCCTTGACAGGCTCGGGAGCTTCTTCCTTCTTAGCATCGCCATAGCCTGCGGCAGCCAACATTTCATCGATCTTATCTCTGAAGAATTTCTTTCCGCATCCCGTACACTGTGAGATATTGGAAGAGATCTTTATAGGCTCTCCGCAGAAGTCACACTTAAGTTCGGGAAGATCGGTGTTTACACTTTCGTTCTTGTCTGTATTTGCCTTTATGGGTTTAGCTGTTTTGAATGAATAGGAAACAGGACCCGAAGGCTTGGGAGTTTCGGGCGTGGGCGCAGGCTTTGCCACGGGGGTTTCGGGCTTAGGCGCCTCTGCCTTGGGGGTGCTTACAGGGGTCGCAGCTACCGGAGTGGGTTTCACGGGGGTAGGAGCAACCTTTGCAGGCTCCGTGGGTGTTGCCTGTGCAACGGGGGTATCTGCCTTGGTCTCCGAAACGGGTGCGGGCTTTACGGGGGTAGGTGCTACCGGTGTACTTGCCACAGGTGTTGCACTCACGGGTGTAGCCGCTACGGGAGCGGGTGATACGGGTGTTGCATTTATAGGTGGTGTTACCAAGGGTTTTATAGGTGTAGGCACCACGGGTGTAGGATTGGAAGATATAGCGGCATTTGCCTCAAGAACTTTTTTCTTTTCTTCCAATTCGTCTTGTTTTTCTCTTATCTTTGCGGGACCGTATTTCTTTCCGCAACCTTTACAGCGGGCATAATCGGTCTTAAGCTCAAGCTCACCGCCACAATCGTCACAGGTTATAAAAAGCCTGGGTATCTCGGGCCTGGTGGGTTGAGGCGTTTCCGCCTTTTCTTCCTGTTTTTTGGAGGGAGAAGTTTCGCTTCCGGGTGTTGCTGCGGGAGCGGATGTCGCATCTCCTGCGGTAACGCCCATAGACTTTTTCTTTTCTTCTATTTCGTCTTGCTTAGCCTTTATGCTGGCAGGTCCGTACTTTCTGCCACAGCCGGAACATCTTGCGTATCCGGGGGCCATTATGAGTTCGCTTCCGCAATCGTCACACTTCATTGTAAGTGCACTTGCGTCAAAAGAAGGCTTTTCTTCTTGGGGAGCGGGTGTTTCACCGCTTGCCGCATCGCTGTTCTCGGGAGCCGTAGCTACAGGGGTAGCTATGGGAGTGTTTACCGGAGTTGCAATGGGCGTTGATTGTACCGCAGGTGCAGGTGTATCGGCACCTTGACCTTCTATGGTGTCTATGAACACTTCGGACTCCTGCGTAGATACCGGTTCGGGAACTGTTGCAGGTCTTATAGGTGTAACATTGTTTGTGAAGTTGTAGCCCGTATCTTTTGGCGATGTGGTATTTTCGCCTAAATTTGCCCTTATGGGAGTAACATTTGAAACATCGATGGCTACATCGTTTTCAGAGCTGTCTTGTTCTGCGTTTGCATTAAGTGCCGCCTCTGCTTCGGCTTTTGCTTTAGCCTCCGCTGCGGCTTTAGCTTCTGCCTTTTCATAAAGTTCGTTTATTTTGGCAATGCCGTATTTCTTACCACAACCCGAACATACGGCAAAGCCCGGACCCATCGCTAAGATCGCACCGCAGCTTTCGCAAAAGAGGTCTGACATATTGATCACCCCTATCATAGTATTTTGAAATATGAGACAAATATTTTTGCCGCATATTCTTTGAGATCTGTTTGAGTGTTTATAAAGAAAAAACACTTATCCTATTTACAATTATACTTTAAACTGTGCTAATTGTCAAGATAAGTAAATGCTTAAATGGTGTAAATTTTTTAGTGTTTCTTTTAACTCCAAAAAAGAGGGTGTGATATATCACACCCCTTTAAATTCTTATTGTTGTGCAGCCGCTGCGGCTGCCGCAGCCTCTTCGGCTTCTCTTCTGGCTCTTTCTTCGTCTTCTATTTTTTGTCTTACGATCCTGTCGTCGTTGAGATGGTCCAGCTTATCGCCGGGTCTGTAAAGCTTACCGCAACTTGTGCATTTGCCGCCTCCCGGGGTCATAACCAATGTTCCACCACATTCCTCACAAATCATTTCAGCCATATAAATACCTCCTTTTAAAAACCTTAATTATTTTTAACGATTTTTATTGGTTTGATTATAACAAAGTTATGTAAATATGTCAACAAATATATTTTTATTTTAAATTTATATTTCGATTTGTGTATTTTTCATTTTTATATTGTTAAAAACAATAGTATGTGATACTATGTATAAGTGTTTTTTTTCAACTTATATAAAGGAGCTTTGATATGACAGAGAATGCTCACGTAGGGGATCGATCTATATTTTGGCTTGTAATGGGGACTGTCTTTTTTGCCGCTACACCCTTGATTATAGCCCTTATTTGGAAGATAAAGAAAAAAGAACCTATATCCACCATACTGATAGGTGGGGCGATTTTCTTTTTGTTTGCTTTGATACTTGAAAAGCCTATACAAAATCTGTTGCTTTTTCCTACGGCAATGGGGCTTAAGGACCATGGTGTAAGTATTTATTTAAACAGAAACCCCGTACTGTTGGCACTTATGGCAGGTCTTTTCCCGGGACTATTTGAGGAGACGGGGCGACTTATAGCTTTTAAGAGCCTACTCAAAAAACGAAAAAACAGAGAAACTTCTATCTCCTATGGCATAGGACACGGAGGTTTTGAAGTGATTTTGGTGCCGGGCATTACATACATACAGTATATAGTTTTTGCTTTTATGATAAATAACGGTACCTTTGCTACCTTAACGGAGCAGGTGGTAAAACAGGCTCCCGAGCAACTTGAAAGTATCGAGGCGGTCGTAAATGTAATAACGAAGTTTTCTTTCGGAGATCTGGCTGTGGCTGTTTTTGAGCGTATATTTGCCATTTTGTTCCATATAGGGGCATCTATACTTGTTTTTTATGCTTGCAGAGACAGTAAGAAATTTTTATTGTACCCTTTAGCTGTGTTTTTACATACACTTTTAGACTTTTTTGCGGCATTGAGCCTTTTTAATATCATCAGGATACCGATATGGGTGTTTGAGGTGATTGTAGTGATTTTTTGTATATCCGTATTTTTGGGGGCGTATCTGTTGCTTTACAAAAAGGATGAGAATGGTTTTGAGGAGGAGGTTTAAGAAATGGATATAGCCGATACTATATTTGGTTGCTTATTGCTTGGTGGTTTATTTGTAGGATTTACTACAGTGAATTACGGTATATTGTTTATGAAGCTGAAAAAGGCGGAAAGGATCCCTTCTCCCGCTCCGATAATAGGGGGAGTGGCAGGGGCAGCTTTGGTGGCCTGTTTAACGGGCTTTAAATACCCTTGGCTTATTGCGATACCGCTTATTATAGACCCGGGGTGTGTTTTTTTCATTTTTCTGCTTATATATTCTTTGATAAAAAGATAAGGGTGCCTCTAAAAAGTGCTATTGAAGTAAAATTGAGATAGCTTGTTCGAGGACTAGGAAATGGCTCGAAGCCAATGTAGAGCATTGGTGAGAGACATTGACGACGTAATCGGGCAAGATAGCCAATTTTACGATTTATGAGTTTT
>JAFSVK010000099.1 GCA_017444985.1 Bacillota bacterium | reverse complement strand
CGGGCAAGTTGTGCACCCGAAAAAAGTAATCGGGACACCCATAGGGTGGCTTTTGACGATAGTCAAAAGTGCTTTTGCCTCCCTAAAGAGGCGCGCAGAACGGCTGTTTATCGGCAAAAATCTCATTTTTGCCGGGGGGTGATTTTTCACACCCCCTTGGATCGTTTCATCAAAAACTCATACATACGCTCAGGGAAGTCCGGGGCGTTGTCGTAAACGGCATGACCGTAGTTTTCGTATTCGAGGATCTCCGAATCGGGTCTGTTTTTGAAATATTCGGCAACTTCTTTAAGATATTTTTTGCCGAAGACTCTGTCGTCAGCGGAGAATACCACAAGTGTGGGAGCTTTGATATTGTTAAGTCGAGAAGTTACATCGAAATCTTTTGCTGTGTTGACAATATTGACAAACCGCTTAAGTTCTTGGGGTGTCACCGCTTTTCCCGCAGCTGCGTAGGCATCTTTCAAAGCTTCATAAGTTTCGGCGGGATTGATATACTCTCCGAATGATATATAAAGTTGGGTAGCATCACCTTTTTTTGCAATATCCACCCATTTATTGAGGATATTGTAATTTTCGTCATTGGAGCGTAGAGTGGTGGATGCCAAAACCAGCTTGTTTACAAGTTCGGGGTGGTCGGCGGCGATACTCAATGCTATATTTCCTCCCTGGGAGGCACCGTAAATATTTACATCTTTAAGACCTAATTTGTCAAAGGCTTCGGCGATCTCTTTTGCCGCATCTTCCACGGTGTAACCCACGGGCATATCTTTTCTTCTGTCAAAAACGTAGACGGTAAAGTCTTGGCTCAGACAGTCAAATCGGCTTGCTATGGCTTGTGAATAGGGCATTACGCTTTGTACACTTACACCGGGGATGATTGCAAGGTTTTTTTTGCCCTTTCCGAATTTAAAATATTCCATTGTAAAATCATCTGTATTAACTTCTTCGACTTTAATATCCTGCATTGGTTCTTCCTCCATCAATATAGTATTTTTTGCACCTTTGAACCATTCTTTTTGTCCGCAATAGTCTACATGGTACTCCCTTTCTCGTAATTAGCCTTCGTTTTTTTGAATAATATTGTTGCCTTTTGGTATGTTCTCCTCCTTTTTTATTATTTGTGTTTGGTTTTTATAACTATGCCAAGCCCCCTTGCCTCGGCAACAAGCTCTGTGCGTGTTTTAAACCCTGTTTTGTCCATCAAATGTTGTATATGGGTCTTTACCGTAGCCACCGATATACAAAGCCTCTCTGCGATCTCCGCATTGGTATCTCCCGTTGTAAGTTCCTTGAGAACATCCAACTCTCGCTCCGTAAACTCGTGATTTGTGGCATTTCCTATGTGTATAAGCGGTGTTTCGTCGGGATAAATATTTTCACCCGCCATAGTGCGCTCCATTACCTCTGTAATGCTCTCTTTATGGCTGTCCTTGTACCAAAAGGAGTCCACACCTATTTTTCTTGCACGGGAAAGCCAAGAATATTCGGGCATAGAGGTAACTATTATTATTTTTATATCGGGATGATCTTCTTTTATGGTCTCTGCCGCATCCAATCCGCTGTGCCCAAGCTCTGTCATTACATCCATAAGTATCAGGTCGATTTTTTGGTTTTGGCATACAGAAAGTGCTGCCGAAGCGTTGGAGATAGAAAGAACATGCTCAAAATCCTCGCTTGCATTTACATGCATCTCAAAAAAAGCCCGCGGGATATCTTGATCCTCCACTATCAAAACTTTATACGCCATTGGGGCACCTCCTTATATGTGGATATAATTATGTCAATCTATTATATCACATTTAAAAAAATTTTACATCAGCTATTTGGCTGATATTTTTGGGGTATTTTGGGAAACCCAACGTAAGTGTAAAGTCCTTATCTTGTTTTGTCGACACAGAGACACCTTGCTCCTGTGCAAGTATGTATAAATTTTTAAGCCCTCCCGTAAACTCCGCTTTTTTTATAGGGGGCACTCCGTCATTTGTAAAGCTACAGTATATATATTCCTCCGTTTCCGAAAATGAAATACACATAGTCTTTGCAAGAGCGTGTTTTACGGCGTTTGTAACAGCCTCTCTTGCAACCGCAAAGAACAACTCTTGTTGCAACTCCGAAAGCTTTTCGCACATATTGTTTTGCCATATCAAAAGAATATTTAAGGTGTCTGCCAGCTCTTTTATGCTTGTAAGGTCTTTTGAAGAGGAAACATCTATTTCCGCATAGAGTAAAAGTGCATTTTTCTCATATAAACACAAAATATTATCCATAGCCTTGGGATCCTTGCCGCTTACATTTTTACCTAAAAGCATAAGCTTGTTCATCTCATCGTGGATATGTATTTTTGCCTGCAATATTTCCTCTCTGCGGACAGTATCATCAATATCAAGGAAGTATTGGCTTAATTTCAAATTGAGTTTTGAAAGCTCCTCCTTTTCCTTTTCAAGGGCCTTTGTTTTTTCGTACTCCAATGTAATATCCGAGGCTGTCATCTCAAAGAGTTCCTCGCCTTCTATGTTTATACTGCGACGGGAAAACCTCCACACCTTGTTATCTATGGTGACTATATTTTCTTTAAGAGTATTTAAAAATTGGTTTCCGTTCATAAGAGGCTCATTTGTAAGGGCTTTGCAAAGCCGATTCATACAGATATTGGAAAATATAATCATACCGTTTTTCTTCCAACAACACACACCGCAGGGAAGGTTGTCAAGGTAGATTTTTATGGAGTTTGGGGTAACGGTGCTTTTGTTGTATATTATATTGGCTCTGAGTATTATTATAGTTTCAATCGTTATAAATAAAAAAGCCGTAAGCCAAAGAGTTATAGGCAGTTTACAAAGCGTTTTGGCAAAATTCGAGGCGCTTTCTCCCGTTCCGAACAAAGATAAATCAAATATTGCCTGCCACATAAAATATATGGCTATAAACAAGGGTAGGGAAAAAAACATAAGTCGCCTGTTTTTCCTTGCAACGGCAAGAACGACATTTACAATATTTGCAAGGCATAAAAGCAAAGCACAAAGGGCAAAGAAACTCCTTGATAAAGTTGAAAATGTAAAAAAGGGCATCATATATTCTTACCTCCCTTCGGCAGGTCAAAAGTTAGGTAGGTTATGTCGTTTTCAACTTTCATACTGTGTTTTATCCCCGTATTTTGCAGTTTTTCCTTGTCTTTATTCGAAAGAGTTACCCGCATATTTTCAAAATTCATTTTAAATTTTGCACTGTTTCCTTCCGACAGCTTTATAAAAACACCTTTAAGGTCGGATATATTTTTTTCAAGCAGTATTTCGAAGACCTCAAAAGCTGTAAGAGCGACCTCTGCACTTACGGTAGTGTTCGTATCAAAAATACATTCCGAGGGGATACCGCAGTAATTAAGATTTTTAAGCACTTCCGATAGGGAAAGCCCCAACTCTCCCAAGGCTATAAACTTATTATCACGGGATAAAAGCATAAGGTTTGCGAAGCGCTTTATATAGCCACTTAAAAATACTATACGGTTTAAAATTTCTTTTTTTTCGGTGCTGTCCGAGGATCTAAGGGCTTTTGATGAAAGAGCCGAGATCCTATGGGACTGTCTTTTGGTACGCCCTGCTATCTCGTTATATAAAAGGGTACGCTGTTCCGTTTTTATACGCCGCTCTTTTAATTTGTTACGCATACGGTTAAGCTCTGCCTCTTGAGATAGTTTTTCTTTTATATCTTGTAACTGCTTGTTTAGATCATCAAGCTCCCTCATATCATCCTGCCAAAATCCATATCCCCCCGGTGTTTCCGTTTTATGCAAAAGTATATGCTCCCCTATACGAGAACCATCCCCTGTTTCAAACTGCTTATATGTCAAGGGCAGGGCGGTATTTGAGGTGTATACGGGTGCACCTTTTTTGTCTGTTATCTGTGCGGCTATTGAAAAATGTTTAAAGAGTTTTCCGTAATGGGTGTTTGTGGGTATAAGTCCCGTTTGCATACAAATATCCGTTACTATGGCTACCATAAATATAATCGTTTCGGGAAATTCCGCTATATGCGCACCGTTTAGTTTTGGCATTTTACCCAACATCAAAAGTATACTCATTACTATACCCACAGCAAAGGGTATAAGTATAAGCCAAGCCACCTTTTTGGAAGATACTATACGACATTTTAATACAAGTATAAGTATCGCCGAGGCATAAAGCCCATACTGCCAAAGATTTATAACATAAAAAAGCCACCCGTAGGAATATACATCGTTCCATTGGTAAAATTTAGGTGAAAATACAAAAACCTTTTGATGAATGTCATTTGTTAATATAGTAAGTATCAAAAAAAACGTTATAAGAGAAGGAAAAAGCACACTTATATAGATTTTTTTTTCGGGCAAAACAAAGAGTGATATCAAAAAAAGTATCAATGGTATCAAAAGTAGGGGTATATAATAAAAATACCAACTATGTCTTGCCAAAATATCTATTTTTGAAAAAGCACTGTACTTTATACCTCGTAGCAATATCAAAAAAAGCATCATATAAGATAAAGCTACTGTAAGCCGTGACACGGAGGTATTCGGAACAGTGCGGTGGGAACAATAAAAAATAAAACACACACAGAGAAATAAAAGATATATCGTAGAAACATTGCGAAAAGGAAAAATATCCGGCAATATATTTCCACAGGGGATGATATTTATTATGAGAAGTATGTAGTAAAAGGCAATTCGTTTCGATATGGTTTTTATATCTTTCATTGCTGTTTCTCTCCTAAGGTGAAATCTAAAAAGTGCTATTGAAGTAAAATTGAGATATCTTGTTCGAGGACTGGGAAAGGGCTCGAAGACAATGCCACAGAGCGTTGTTGAGAGACATTGACGACGCGATCGGGCAATATAGCCAATTTTACGATTTATGACTTTTTAGAGGTTCCCATAATATAAATGCCGCCTGTTTTCATAAAAGGAGAGGCGGCATTGTACGGTTTCGTTATAAGCGACAAGCTGTTTAAGGTGTTAAAGAAATAAAATCTACCGTTTAAAATATTTTACCTTTACGGTAAGATCTGATTAAACAGGTGCAACCTTGAGCTGATTATTCAATGTAATAACTTCTTCAAGAGGTAATTCCATAGCTTCTGCTATTTCATCCATCGTCATTTTACCCATTTTTATTAGGCGAATTGCGCTGCTGACAGCTTTTTTATGTTCGCCTTCTGTTATGCCTTCGTTCACTACTTTATCCAACCATTCACACATATTCATCGGCTCCCTTCTATGCTCTCTGTAATACTCTAACTTGAACTTGTCATCACCTGTTAACTTACCCATAAGCAAAAGTAACTCCCATACATGACTAACGTTATCCGTCATGGGTTTGTACTCGCCTGTTTCACGCATTTGCACAAAGTAGTCCGCGATTATCTTAAAGTCACTTTTAAATTTGTTTACAGTCTCCCGTGAAAGATAGGCTACATCAATTACATTTATATCATAGTTTTTAACAAAAGGCTTTATATTATCATCTATATTCAAACAATCAAAAACAGATTTGTTTGTTGACCACCTTTTCATTGAAAAATTCAATACAAATGTTATTACGGGGCAAAGTGGGATATCGCTTGCAAGCATATATTTGTAGGAGGCTCCATCATAGCTCATTACTCTTAACGGCATTGTCGGGTCCTGTACTGTTTGATTTTCTATGCCCATAAAGGATATTATAACATTGTTTTTTACCCATTTTTTTGTTACATCTCTCTCTTGCTCTTTGGTTTTGGCATTTTCAACATAAAATGAATTGGCATCCACATCTTCCAAATCATCTTCTTTTATAATCTCATTACCACCAAAGATAAACACATTCATCATATCCGAAAACACATCATTGAAGCTTTCAAGGTGTTTTTCCAAAATATCTTTTTCGTTGCCCATAAAGATGTCCTCTCATATATAATATATCCCTGTACTTATATTATATATCACTGCGATATTGTTTTCAACAAAATTTTATTTTTTTTATGCAAAACATACCAAATGTCTAAGTAACTTATTTTTGTAATTCAATGTATTCAATGATAAATTATCTGGTAGTGTGATATTATTTTTTTCTTCATATAGAAAAATGCGACAAAAATGTCGCATCAAATGTCCCTTAAAGATCCATATTTAATAAAATGTTGAAACTTGAACATGCTTTAATTCACCACAATGTTTACATTTATATGTATCCATTCTCTTAGATTTTAAAGAACCGCTGCTGTGAGAAAAACCGGCAACAGTACCAACAGGACCGAATAATAAACCTCCGATTATGCCCTTTCCAATGCTGTAATTATTGCTGGAAGCATCAACTGATGTTCCGTATGATACTAAAACGTAATCTTCGTCGCGATTAAAATTTCCACAACCGGGACATTTACCATATAAATTGCCTCTAACTTCACTCATAAATGTTTACCTCCTTGTTTTTATTTGGATTTTCATATTTTATTTTTTGCTTTGAAAAATTTTTTAAGAACCATACCAAGCCTTGTGACGCTCAAAATCGCGTTCTATTTTTTCTTCTTGCCATTTAGGCAAACCGGATTTACCGTATTCATCATCGTTTTTAGAACAATATGAAAGTAAACCGAGTACCATCATTACTACTATAAACAGCCAAAAACACCCTTGAAGATTTCCTCCGCTTTGATTTCCTCCGTTTTCCATCAAATTTCACCTCCTCTTTTTGGCGTTATGTCAATTATTAGTATACCATAGTATTTTTAGTGAGTCAATTAAAAATTTATAATAGTAAACAAATACTATACCAAAAGGGTGATAACAATGTTTAATGAAAAGCTGAAGGAATTGCGTTGTTCTATAAATTTTACGCAGGTTGACCTTGCAAGGGAATTGAATGTGACAAAACAATGTGTGTCAAATTGGGAAAATAATAATATTCAACCTTCCATAGACATGCTTGTGAAGATAGCAAAATATTTTAATGTAAGTACAGATTATCTTCTCGGATTGGATTCAAAAAAAGTAATAGATGTATCAATGCTTAATGATATGCAAATATCACATATTCGACAAATAGTTAAAGATATTTCGACTTTGATGAATCAATAAGAAAAAGTTAGCGTGTAATCTCAAATAAAATGAATGACAAAGATAGCGACAAGAGGAAAGGATATGAACGAGTTTATTTTTACCAAGAGGTTGAATAATAGGAACCGGTAAAAATGAGCATACGGCTATTGTCTAAATTTTTCAATTTAGACGGATTGAAGTAACCTATCTATATTTTTTTAAAATCATTTGCAAAATACAACAATTTGCGTATGTTTTTTATTGATGTAAAATTCTTATAATTCCTATGGGATATTTCTTGACAAGGGGAGGAAAGTGTGTTATTATAACATAGAGTTAGCTACGGCTAATTATTTTTTTAATCTACAGGTTAGCGAAAGCTAACTGTTATAGGAGGTATATATGAGTATAGTTATAGTAGGCGGTAATGACCGTATGGTCACACGGTACAAAAATATTTGCAATGAATTTAAGTGTAAGTCAAAGGTGTTTACACAAATGCCTGCGGATTTTGAAAATAAAATAGGTATGCCCGATCTTGTGATAGTATTTACAGCGGCTTGTTCTCACAAAATGCTTGGAGGTGTTAAAAGGCATACGGAAAAATCAGGCACCCCCGTGGAACATCTCCACTCCTCAAGCGCAAGCGCACTGAAAAAACTTTTGGCTCGCTACGCATAAGGCTGATGTTTTGCAAGAAAAATATATTCAGGGCACCTCTAAAAACTCATAAATCGTAAAATTGGCTATCTTGCCCGAGTACGTCGTCAATGTCTCTCACCAATGCTCTACATTGGCTTCGAGCCATTTCCCAGTCCTCGAACAAGCTATCTCAATTTTACTTCAATAGCACTTTTTAGAGGTACCCTTAT
>JAFSVK010000098.1 GCA_017444985.1 Bacillota bacterium | reverse complement strand
TAAATCGTAAAATTGGCTATCTTGTCCGATTACGTCGTCAATGTCTCTCACCAATGCTCTACATTGGCTTCGAGCCATTTCCTAGTCCTCGAACAAGCTATCTCAATTTTACTTCAATAGCACTTTTTAGAGGTCCCCTTATATCAAACAAAGATCATCAAGGGAGCGTTAAAATGAGATACTTCAAAAAAAGAAGAGGATATGTCTCCTTGGAAAACATATCCCCTACTCTCACCTGATATTTGTTAGCTGTAAGTATTATTTTACAAGCTATCTTTCAGTATCTTTACGACCTCATCCCTATTTAGGATCTTGTAGCCGCCTTCGAGTATTATTGTGGCATCGGCTATGCCTTCTATCATATCAGTCGTGGCACCGAGGTCTGTTATGTTCATAACAAGGCCTATTTCCTTCATCCAGCTTTCCAAGGCTTCAATGCCTTCTTTTGCCAGCTGTTCTTCGGTTTTGCCCTCGGGGGATATTTTCCATACTTCCGTGGCAAAGCGGGCAAATTTTTTTACACCGTAGGGCATAATGTATCTGTAGTAGGGTAAAGACACTGCCGCAAGGGTCATACCGTGGGTAGCATCGGTGTAGGCACCTACCGCCTGTCCCAACATATGCACCATCCAATCCGTAGACTTGCCCATAGCCACCAAAGTATTGAGTGCCCAAGTTGCTGTCCACATTATATTAGAGCGTGCCTCGTAATTTTGAGGATCCTTTACCGCTATACGGCTTGAATTTACAAGTCCTCTCATAAGACCCTCGCTTATATAGTCGGAGGTATTGTCGTCATCTCCCGAAAAATACTGTTCACATATATGATTCATAATATCATATATTCCCGCCTTCATTTGATATTCGGGCAAGGTCATGGTATATACGGGGTTAAGTATTGAAAACTTAGGCATGACCTCTTCACCGAAAACATGGCCTATTTTAAGGTGTTCCTTGTGGTTTGAGATAACGGAGCCTGCGTTCATTTCCGAACCCGTACCTGCCATTGTCAACACGCAACCTACGGGAATAATATCACACTCCGGTTCTTCAAAGCGAAGAAAATATTTATCCCAAGGGTCTTCTTTGCAGTTTACGGACACGGACACAGCTTTTGAAAAATCACATACGGAGCCACCGCCTACCGCAAGTATAAATTCCGTTTTGTTTTTTCTTGCGGTCTCAATGCCTTCATAGAGTTTTTCCAGCGTGGGATTTGGCATTACTCCCGACACCTCTGCCCATACTTTTCCGCTTTCTTTTAAAATATCCACTATCTCGTCGTACAAGCTGTTCTTTTTAATGGAGCCTCCACCGTATACCAAAAGCACATTTTTACCGTACTTTTTCAATTCTTCCTTAAGATGTCCCAAAGCTCCGTCTCCGAAATACAACTTTGTGGGATTGTGATAAGTAAAATTTCCTAACATGTTATCCTCCTTTTTAACTCTACGCTTATGAATCCGCTGTTTGATCTAAGGAACTTACCGTAGTTTCTGCTTTTTCGTTACTTACGGACGTAACATTGATGCCACCCGTACTGCTGTTTGCGGAAAATGCAAATAAATAATCTTTTTCAAAACAAGCTATTCTTACATAGTTGCCCGCACCGTCTTGGGTAAAGGCACTCAGAACATCCTCTTCATCCGATGATATGCTTCCACCGCTCATATTAAGATATACGGTATAAACATTGCCCTTCATTACTCCCGTGGAAGGATCGTATTGCATATTTTCCTCGGATATTGTCATGCCGTTATATGCTAATGTAAATGAGCCCGTATTATCCGTCGTAAGGGTAACTCTTGCATCTGCGGATGTTTCAACCGATGTTTTATTGCTGTTTTCCACGTAGGTAAGAGTTCCTTTCATATTGACCGTACCGTAATTATTCTTTGATACCATACCTTTGTGAGCCTCTATGGTTACAGTAGTATCTAAAGCAGATGATGAGGAACTTATAAGCATAAGGAAGTACCTTCTTCCGTTTAAAGGTGATGATAAGCTCTTACTGCCATTAGAGGGGGCTATGACTTTTATTTTATCAAAATTTCCATCTTCACAATACTCGAACAGTATAGGTTCAATAGCCGTGCTTGAACTTGTGATATCAAAAGATGTATAATTTGCCGTCATGCCGGTAAAATCCAAAGGCATTAAATATACGCCGTAGGGACTCACGATAACATTCTTTGTGATACCGTCATTCGAGGGAGTTATAAACAACTTTTTCCTGTATTTCTTTATCATTTCTTCTATATTTGCATCCGGCTCTCTCAAATCCCAAAGGGATGCATAACGCCTTAACAGTTCTTCATCCGTCATAAGTTTGACATAGAAATCCTTTGCCAGCTCTGCAAGAGATTTTTTGGTAAGTTGTGTAAAACATTCATCATCTATATAATTGTAGTCTCCGTAAAGTTTCCTGTAGAACTCATCTCCTCCGTAGTACTTATAGAGATATGATCCAAAGCTTACACGGGCATACCCATGAGCATCTCCCGAACCCACAACCGGAATAGGCAAATACGAAGGCACCACACCGCTATACTGATACATAAAGTTGGTTATAACGGGATTTCCCGTTAGATCGTAGTATTTTCCTATATCCTTTTGCAATTCCTGTTCGTAGAAGCAAGCTACAAACTCATCCACCCAAAGGGTACCCATTGCTCCGTTTATGTAATTTTTCTGTACGAAGTGGCAAAGCTCATGTGCAAATGTTTTTGAAAGTCCGTAGCCGAATTGATCCGTTCTGCCCTTGTAATCAATAACGCTTCCAAAATTCAGTGTTATCACCGCATAATTATAATTCGGTTTTGCCGAACAACAGCCGTCTGCGCCTCCCATAAGAGATGCTGCCGCCTCAATGGTCATGGGCCATCTCGTTCTCTTTATTTCGAATTTTTTGCTTACATAGGCATTATATGCGTTCTCGCAATCCTTCAAGAAAAGTTCGTATTCACCATCGGTCATTTTTAACATCGTACCCTCGCTGACCGAAGCGGGAACAATAAGTTTAAAATGATGGTCGCCCTTTAACTCGTAGGTTTTTCCGTAGGTAACAAAAAAGATATAGTCCTCTGCATAGTTACCTACAGCCAATTTTTTTGCCACAATGGGTGCTCTGCTTTTTAACCTTGCGGTACTTCCCGCAAAATACGTATCTTCCACCATAGCCGAACCGAATTGTTCCAAAGACAGTTGTGCCTTGGTCTTGCCGTTTGAATATGTAGCCTCCACGCTGTTCCATGCTATGCCCTCTTCTCCGTTTTCCGCAGTGTAAGGGGAACCTATACGAATAAGGGGTATTTGTCCCACAGGGGGTTCCTTGGAGTCTATGGATATCGTAACCTCTCCTTCGGGAGCCTCGGTCAAAGCAAGATTATAGGTATCCGAAAGTTCGGACCCGTCACTGTAACCCTTGACCTCCGAAAGATGAGCTTTTCCCTTATTGCCCGTTACAAATGTCACCGAACACTTGCCGTTTGACACCTCTCCCGAGGCTTCGGCCTCTACCGCTCCTCCTACTGATATCGCCTGCGTGGTAGCTTGAGTTTGTGCTTCGGTAACGGGCATTTTGCCCTCTTTCTTCGTCATATCCAGCTTTTCCGTCATTCGTACGGCAATAGCCAGAGCCTGCTCTTTTGTAAGCGTACCTTCGGGAACAAACATATTGTTTCCCATACCGTTTATAACGCCTTTTAAAGAAAGGTACTCCACAGCCTCCCTTGCATAGGGACGAATATTGTCATGGTCGGAGAACCTGCCTCCCGCTGTATATTCAAGAGCATAGTCATTCTTTAAAGACCAGCCGTTGAAAACAGTCTTCTTGTAGGCTCTTGTAAGCATTGTGGCAGCCTGTTCTCTTGTAAGACCGTTGTAGGGTGAGAATGTGTTTGCTCCCGTTCCCGCAACTATATCTCCGTTTGCTGCCTTTAAAACATAGGTATCCGAGGTGTCGTTGAAGGGATTTGAGCCTACGGACAAAGTCACGCCCGACATTTTTTCATAAGCCTTAACGGCGACCGCCGCAAACTCTTGTCTGTTTATACTTTCTCTGAGATCCTCCCCTAAGAAAAATTCGGGGATAATATCAAGAGAAGACGCCCTTTCTATATCTCCTTTAGCCCAATCGGAAAAATAGTACTTTTGAGAGGACCTCTGCTGAGGCTCTACCTCGGGCTTAGTTTTTTCCGTTTCTGTCTTGGAAGCTTCCCCTCCGTTAAAACCCGAAACCACCGCTCCCCTTATTTCTATCATACCGCATACCGAAGCGTCATTATAACTCCAAGTAAGTCGGTCGGAGTCTGCAAATTCGTATGTGCCCGCAGGCAATACTTCATGAGGAAAGCACTCCCAATAAGCATTTTCAACTCCCGAGCCTACTCTGCCCCTTGCCTCAAATTCAAAAACAAGGTCATGTGTATCTGCATCGAAAATATATATACTTCCCGGGCTTGCACCCCTTCCCCCGTTCCAATGGTATGTCGTTATGGCATCCAAACGTGTAGGTTGTGCGAAATCAAGCACACAATCCTCCTCGGGACAGTCCTGTACGGCACCCTTATTGAAATTGGCAGCAAGTACATTGTAATCCTCCGCACTTTCGGCAAAAACAATTTGCGGTACCAAGCACCCCATGAACACAGCCAAAAACAGCACGGAAGCCGTCACTCATCTCAATACTTTCATAATTCACGCCTCCTTTACAGCGATATTTTTATAGCTTGTAAGCTATGTTTATTTGCTTCTTATTATTATAGCATAACTTCTGTTTCGTGTAAAGATATTTTTATTTCAAAAACCAAATATAGTTCCCTATCAAAATGACTTAGCCCTACCGTTATGGATATTTCCTAAAAAAG
The DNA here is from genome assembly GCA_017444985.1 of Bacillota bacterium. Taxonomy (GTDB): domain Bacteria; phylum Bacillota; class Clostridia; order Lachnospirales; family CAG-274; genus UBA3680. The sequence goes on along the minus strand of JAFSVK010000098.1, from coordinate 6,959 downwards.
CACTGAGTAATGTGGTTGAAGTATCGATGAGATAAAATTTCTCAAATCCGGGAAAGTGCTCGCAGGCACAGCATTGCGGATTTTGCGTAGCAAAAGTCCGTCCCTTCGGGATCTGTAAGTTTGCGAGCAAACTTACAAACTTGCTATGTCAAGAGACCTTGACAGTTACCGAAAGATATCGGACGCCGTCAGGCGGTTTTCGCTACAAGCGAAAATAATGAGACGAGTTGTGGAATTTTAGCCATCGGGACGAAATCTAAATTAGTCAGGGGTTCCTTTTAATATGTTTGCCTACGATCTCCGAAACATCGCTTATAGAAGCGAAGGAGGAGCCTTTGTCTTCTCTTATTATTTTTTTCAGCTCATTAAGTTCTATTCTTGTTACAACACAGTATAGCACTACTTTTTTTCCGCTTATAAGACCCTCTCCCTCTATTAGGGTAACGGTTCTTCCAAGCTTTTTAAATATATTTTCGGCTATGGTCTGTCCGTGCTCTGTTATTATCATAACAGCCTTGCCCTGATCCAAACCCGACTCCACCATATCTATTACCTTAGATGTTATAAAGTAGGTAAGAAGGGAGTAAAGAGCCCTGTCGGGACCGTATATAAAGGCTGCTACGGAGTATATCACAAGATTAAAACCAAGTATGACCTTTCCCACCGAAAGGGAAGATTTTCTGCTTATGAGAAGGGATACCGTATCTATACCGTCAACACAGCCTCCCGCCCTCATTACAAGCCCTACTCCAAGGCCTAAGAAAAGACCGCCGTAAACGGTTGCCAAAAGAGGGTCTTCCGTTACTTCGGGTATTTTTTCAAATAGAGAAAGGGCTACGGAGAAGACCACCATAGCAAATGTAGCCTTTGCCGCAAAAATTTTTCCCATCATTTTATATCCCAATATAAGAAAGGGGATGTTTAAAAGTACCGTAAATACACTTAACTTTATATTTGTTACAAAGCTAAGTATAAGAGATATACCCACTATACCGCCGTCAAGTATCTGTTTTGCCACCAAAAACTCTTCTATGGCAAAGGCGGCTATTACGGAACCCACAAATATAACGGCAAAATAAAATATTTCTTTTAATATTCTTTCTTTGCTCATTTTATACGCTTAATGATAATACCTTATTTATATCAAGAGCACCGTTGTAAAGGGCTTTTCCTATAATGACCCCCGATGCACCTATATTTTTAACATTTTCAATATCCTCGTAGGTACTTACTCCCCCCGAGGCTATAATATCCAAGCCTGTTTTTTCAATAAGCTCTTTTGTGGAGATAAGGTTTGGACCCTGCATCATACCGTCTTTTGAAATATCGGTATATATCACGGTCTTTACACCCATATCCTTCATCTTAAGGCAGAGATCCAAAGCGGATATCTCACTTACCTCTTCCCAACCCGATACAGCTACAAAGCCGTTTTTGGCATCTACTCCCACAGCTATTTTTTCTCCGTATTTTTCTACAGCCTCTTTTACAAGCTCGGGATTTTTAACTGCGGCAGTACCTATTATAACTCTGCTTGCCCCTGCATTTATCCTTCTTTCTATATCCTCCATACTTCTTACTCCGCCGCCTGTTTGTATCTTGACGGAAAAAGCCTCGGATATGTCTTTAAGTATGTTTTCTATAAAGCTTTTGGCGTATCTCGCACCGTCAAGGTCTACTATATGCAGATAGTCGGCTCCCGCATCTACCCAATTTTTAGCCGCATCCACGGGGCTTGAATTAAACACGGTAACATCGTCAAACTTCCCTTCCGTAAGTCTGACAGCCTTTGAATCTATAATATCTATTGCAGGATAAATTTGCATTACACACCTCCGAAATTTTTAAGTATCTGTAGTCCCGTATTGCCACTCTTTTCAGGGTGGAATTGGGTGGCAAATATATTGCCCTTCTGTACCGACACCTGTATATCCTTGCCGTAGAAAGTAGTGGCACTTACTACATCCGCCTGTGTTTCAAGGTAGTAGGAGTGTACAAAATATACATAGGGGTCTTCTTCAAGATCGGTAAAAAGGGGATCTCTTTTATGTATTTTAAGGTTATTCCAGCCTATATGAGGCTTTTTGACATTATCGGGAAGAAGCCTTATTTCCCCCTCCACCAAGCCTAAGCCCTTATACTCACCGTACTCGTAGCTTTTATCGAATATAAGCTGCATACCGAGACATATTCCCAAAAAGGGCTTGTTTTCTTCCACAGCCTTATATATGATATCGTCTATCTTCTTTTTTCTTATGGTGTCAATGGCATCGGAAAAGGCACCCACTCCCGGCAGTACCAGCTTATCGGCATTTTCCAGCTCTTTTACATCGCTTGTTATCTTCGCCTCATAGCCTATGTACTCAAAAGCCTTCTGCACACTTCTTAAATTTCCCATGCCGTAATCTATTATAGCTATCATATTATTCCAACATTCCCTTTGTGGAAAGTACTCCTTTTATTCTCTCATCTTGGGTCACAGCCATATCCAAAGCCTTTCCGAAGGCCTTGAATATACCCTCTGCTATGTGGTGGTTGTTTTTGCCCTCAAGCACCTTTATATGAAGGGTCATACCGCTGTTCTCGCTTACGGCTCTGAAAAACTCCTCTACGGTCTCCAACTCGAAATTACCAAGTACGGGTACCGTAAATTCTGCATCGAAATTAAGGTAGGCTCTGCCCGAAAGGTCTATAGCGCAAAGCACCAATGTTTCATCCATAGGCACTATACTGTGGCCATATCTTTTTATACCCTTCTTTTCTCCCAAAGCCTGAGCAAGAGCCTTTCCGAAAACAATACCCACATCCTCCGTGGTATGGTGAGCATCCACATGTGTGTCACCCTCAGCCTTTATGGATATATCGAAAAAACCGTGTTTTGATATATGAGTAAGCATGTGGTCGAAAAAGCCTATACCCGTATTTATATTGTTTTTACCCTCTCCGTCAAGTAAAAGGGAAAGTTCTATTTTGGTCTCAAAAGTATCTCTTACAATAGTGGCACTTCTTTTCATATTACTTCCCCTTTCTTACCTTTATGGAATTGGCATGAGCGGTCAAGCCTTCTGCCTCGGCAAATTTTATAACATCCTCCGAAAGTTCCGTAAATGAATTTTTATCAAAATACAGTATGCTGGATTTTTTAATATAATCATCTATGGACAGGGGTGAGAAAAATCTTGCCGTGCCTCCCGTAGGCAAAACATGGTTGGGTCCTGCCATATAGTCACCTAAAGGCTCGGGGGTGTAGTGGCCTAAGAATATGGCTCCCGCATTTTTGATCTTGGGAAGGTATTCAAAAGGCTCTCTTGTACACACTTCCATATGCTCGGGGGCTACCGCATTTGAAAGGGCTATAGCCTCATCCATATCCTTTGCTATTATAATGGCTCCGTAGTTTTCAAGGGACTTTTCTATGATCTCTTTTCTTTCAAGTTTTTCCGTCATTTCCCTTACACATTTGTCTACATTTTCAGCCAAAGTCTTATCCGTTGTTATAAGCACCGCAGATGCCATTTCGTCATGCTCCGCTTGAGAAAGAAGGTCTGCAGCCACAAAGGAAGGGTCTGCGCTCTCATCTGCAAGTACAAGTATCTCGCTGGGACCTGCCACGGAGTCTATATTTACATAGCCGTAAACACTTCTTTTGGCAAGGGCTACAAATATGTTCCCGGGGCCCACTATCTTATCTGCCTTTGGTATGGTCTCCGTTCCGAAGGCAAGAGCAGCCACAGCCTGTGCTCCTCCCACCTTGTATATTTTATCCACTCCCGCCACGTCTGCCGCAACTATGGTAGTGGGACTTATACTGCCGTCTTTGGAGGGAGGTGTTACCATAACTATATCCTCTACTCCCGCCACCTCTGCGGGTATAACATTCATAAGCACACTTGAGGGATAGGCAGCCTTACCTCCCGGCACATACACTCCCACCCTGTCCAAGGGGCGTATGAGTTGTCCCAGCATTTCTCCCGACTTTGAAGGTTCAAGCCAAGTATTCAGTTTTTGCTTTTCATGGAAGGCTCTTATCCTTTCGGCAGACCTTACGATCACTCGTACAAGGTCGCTGTCAACAGCCTCGTAGGCAGCCCTTTTTTCTTCTTCACTTACAAGTATGTTTTTAGTATCAAGCTTAAAGGAGTCGAATTTTTCCGTATATTCAAATACAGCCTCATCTCCTCTTTCCTTTACATTTTTGATTATATCGTCTACTTTTTCCTGTATAGCTTTATTTTCAAGAGTGGACCTTGAAAGTATCTTTTTCACAAGTTCCTTACTCTTTTTATCTTCGTAATTTATAATTTTCATTTTTGGGACACCGCCTTGTTCAAACCTTCTATAATGTAGGATATGCCCTCGTTTTTAAGTTTCATACTAACTCTGTTTACTACCATTCTTGCAGATATGGGGCAAATATCCGCAAGGACTTCAAGACCGTTTGCCTTTAATGTAGAACCGGTTTCCACAATATCCACTATAACATCCGACAGCCCCACAATAGGAGCAAGCTCTACGGAGCCGTGGAGTTTTACTATTTCTATGTTTCTGTGCTTTTTGTTGTAAAAGTACTCTTTGGCAATGTTGGGGTACTTTGTGGCTACTCTTAAGTTGTTGCCCGTTTCAAGCTTTTCTCTCACATTGCTGTAGCCTGCCACGGCAAATTTACACCTGCCTATGTTAAGGTCAAGCACCTCGTAAAGGTTTCTGTTTTCCTCCAAAAGAGTATCCTTTCCCACGATACCCACATCAGCCGCACCGTATTCCACGTAGGTAGGCACATCCGATGCCTTGGCAAGGAAAAATTTATACTTAAGCTCCTCATTTACAAATATAAGCTTTCTCGTTTTTTCTTCCATTTCCTTACAGGATATACCCATATCTTTAAGCATATCCATGGTTATTTCCGCAAGTCTGCCTTTTGCTAAGGCAAATGTTATGTACGACACCTTATTCCTCCCTGAATATCACTATTTCTTTTGCATTTTTAGGCTTTTTGTCATCTTCCGAAGCTTCTTTTACGCTTACAATGACCTTTTCGCCCTCTTTCCTAAGCTTTGCCGCATATTTATAGGCTTTTACCAAGTTTTCCTTTTTGGCGTACACATATATACAGCCCTCTTCCTTATAGCTGTCCACCATTACAGACATTATATCGTTTACTTTAAAGGCAAAGCCTACCGCAGGCAGATCCGTACCGAAATCGGAAAGAAGGTGGTCATATCTTCCCCCATCTATTATGGAAAAACCTATACCCGGGGTGTAACCCCTGAATATAAGACCGGTGTAGTAGTCCATAGTCCCTATAACGCTTAAGTCAAAGGATATGTATTTACCGTAGCCCATATTTTCAAGAAGGGAGTACAGTTCCTTAAGGTAGGTTAAAGCAGCCTCGGACTTTTCGTTTTTAAAGGTGCCTTCTATATTTTTGATAACTTCCTTGCCTCCTATAAGGAAGGGAAGCCTTTTCATAATATTCTTGATCTTTTCTCCCCCTTGAGAAAGGAAGGAAAGTTCGCTTACTCTGACATAATCCTTATTGTTTATGGCTTTTATTATTTTTTCTTTTATGTCCTTTGAACACTTAAGTTCTTCCAAAAGCCCTTCTTGGAACCAAGAATGACCTATCTCTATTTTAAAATCTTCTATGCCCGTGGCAAGTACGGACTCTATGGCAAGAATGATGACCTCCGCATCGGCATATATACTCTTCTCGCCTATAAGCTCCACTCCCGCCTGGGTAAACTCTCTTTGCTTTCCTCTGTAGTTTATGTTGCTTCTGAACATATCCTCAAAGTAGCAAAGTCTCAATGTTTGATCGCTGTCAAAACTGGTAGCCGCCACTCTCGCTATGGCAGGGGTCATATCGGGTCTTAAAGCAAGTACGGAACCATCCGCATCCACAAACTTATACATATTTTTCTCGGAAATACTGCCTTTATTCTCATATACTTCCTCATATTCAAAGGTGGGTGTCTTTATACTTTCATAGCCAAATGCCTTGAAAACCTTTGCCACCTTGGTTTCTATCTCTATTCTAAGTGCCGCTTCCTTGGGCAAATAATCCTTAACTCCTTCGGGAGTGTGAAGTTTTTTAATAAACATATCTTCCTCCGTCTAAAATGCAAACGCAAATATACATAATAATTGTACTATCTATCAAAAAAAAAGTCAACACAAAAGGGTAAAAACCTCTTTAAAAAGGTGACTTTTTTTATTATAGGTACTTTAAATACCGTTATTTAATTAAAATTTGAATGTTTTTCAACGTTGAAACAACAACAAAGTAAGTAATTAAAACAAAACTCGAAAAAAGAAAAAGCCTCCTCCGAAAGGGAGGAAGCTGGACGGGAGTCACGCAGGAGAGGTACCCACCCCGGGAGGGGAAGGAAGCCCGAAGGGCTGACATTAGAGCAACCAACACCTATGCCTACATAACATTAACCCCTCCGCCGGCTGTAGCTGTTCAAGGTCGATTTTTGCAAATTAATTTGTTTCTTAAACATTGTCTAAAAAGACAATAAAGCTTTTTAACGGTCGTTCTTATAATATTCATTAACAAGAGACCTATACCCTAAAGACTTTATGGTCTCGTATTTGAGTTTATAATTTTTCTTGTTGTGCTTGCCCGTATTTATATACCTTACCATGGATAAAAAATACCTGTCTATCTCCCTTAAGGAAACATCGGTGTTTATAATATCAAAATACCATCTGCTCCAGGACAGCTCCCTGTTTTCGTTTTTGTAATAAAACTTTTTGTTAAATCTTTTTATAAAGGCTCTCACACCGTATATGCCCTCTGTGTTTTTTTCCCTTCTCCACCCAATGTCATTAAGTTAAGGAAATAAAGAAATCCTTTAGCTACATTTTTATAATCAATTATTATCAAAAAAATGATGAGGTAGAATAAGAATTATAATTTCAAGAAAAAATTGCATCACAAGAAGACGATTTTCATC
>JAFSVK010000097.1 GCA_017444985.1 Bacillota bacterium | reverse complement strand
TTCCGTAGTTGTCTCCGTAGAGGTCTCCTCGGTCGTAGACTCGGTAGTTGTTTGTGTGGTAGCTTCCGTAGAAGTTTCTGCTGTAGTGGTCTCAATAGGTCCTACTTGTACAGTTGTTTCTTCTGTGGTAGTCTCTGTTGTAGACTCTGTAGAGGTCTCTTCCGTAGTCGTCTCTGTAGAAGTCTCTTCCGTTGTAGACTCAGTAGAAGTCTCCTCTGTTGTAGTCTCGGTAGAGGTCTCTTCCGTGGTCGTTTCCTCGGTAGTGGTCTCTGTTGTAGACTCTGTGGTAGTCACTACAGTAGTTTCCTCTGTGGTGGTCTCAATAGGACCTACCTGTACAGTAGTTTCCTCTGTAGAAGTCTCTTCTGTTGTAGACTCTGTATTTGTTACAACAGTAGTTTCTTCTGTAGTTGTTTCAATAGGACCAATTACAGTAGTAGCCTCTGTGGTTGTTTCTGTTGTGGTCTCTGTAGTTGTTTCGGTAGTTGACTCTGTTGTTGTTGCCAAAGCATCATCAAACATAACAACAACTACTTTTCCGTCGGAAGCATTCTGTGAAACATTGTTTGTAGTTTCGGTAACTTCGCCGTTTACTATGGTGAAAGTTATTTCTGTTGCTATCTCGAAGCCTTCGGGAGCAGAATCCTCTGTAAGAGTATATGTTCCGTCGGGAAGACCCTTTATAAGTGTTTCGCTTGTTCCCGATGTCCAGCTTATGGATGTTGCTGTCTTTGTAAGATCGTTTACACCCTCGCCTGCCTCTGTATCTATCTTAGTGAAGTCAACTTTGTCGCCTTCACTTGTAAGTGTAAGTTTTGCACCTTCCAATTCCTTAGTGTCATCGCCTGTTGCTTTCTTACTTATAGATACATCCGTTGCATAAGCATCGTCAAAGAGAACCACAGCTACCTTGTTATCGGTATCGCTTTGGGTCACATTGTTGGTCGTTTCAGTAACCTTTCCGTCTTCGATGGTGAAGGTTATTGCTGTTGCTATATTGAAGCCTTCGGGAGCAGAATCCTCTGTAAGAGTATATGTTCCGTCGGGAAGACCCTTTATGAGTGTTTCGCTTGTTCCCGATGTCCAGCTTATGGATGTAGCTGTCTTTGTAAGATCGTTTACACCCTCGCCTGCCTCTGTATCTATCTTTGTGAAGTCAACTTTGTCGTTCTCACTTGTAAGTGTAAGTTTTGCTCCGGGTAATTCCTTGGTGTCATCGCCTGTTGCTTTCTTACTTATAGATACGTCTGTTGCATAAGCATCGTCAAAGAGAACCACAGCTACCTTATTATCGGTATCGCTTTGGGTCACATTGTTGGTCGTTTCAGTAACCTTTCCGTCCTCGATGGTGAAGGTTATTGCTGTTGTTATCTTGAAGCCTTCGGGAGCAGAATCCTCTGTAAGAGTATATGTTCCGTCGGGAAGACCCTTTATAAGTGTTTCGCTTGTTCCGGATGTCCAGCTTATGGATGTAGCTGTCTTTGTAAGATCATTTACACCCTCGCCTGCCTCTGTATCTATCTTTGTGAAGTCAACTTTGTCGTTCTCACTCGTAAGTGTAAGTTTTGCTCCGGGTAATTCCTTGGTGTCATCGCCTGTTGCTTTCTTACTTATAGATACATCGGTAGAAATAAGGTCGTCCTTAAGAACTATCTTATTGTCGCTGTCCGAATCCTTAGCTATGTGTGCATCCTCTGTTACATTGGTTACTTTTCCGTCTTCTACGGTAAATTCGAATACGGTCTCAACCTTTGTATATCCGTCGGGTGCTCCAACTTCCGTAAGTGTATATGTACCGTTGCAAAGGCCCGATATAACGGTTGCCGTTTCTCCCGAAACGAAGGTCACAGACTTGCCGTCGGCACCTACACTGACATTGCTTGCATCTGCACCTCTACCTACTGTTACACTATCGGTAGTAAATGCAAAATTATCGCTTATAACATCTTTAGCTTCTATTGTGATGGTTGCGCCCTTAAGTTCTTTAGAGCCGTCGATGTCGGTCTTGCTTATAGAAACGGTGGAAGTTGTATATGCATCTTCCATTCTAACTGTACCGTCTTTTAAGCTCTTACCGTCCTTATCAAGGATAACGCCCTCTCTTATAGAGAAAGCAATTGCCTCAGCTTGTTCAAAACCGCTGGGTGCCAATACTTCTTCAAGAGTATAGTCACCATCGGGAAGGTTTTTGATCGTTGTAGGTGTAGAGCCGGAAACGAAGGTTATTGACTTGCCGTCTTTGCTGACTTCAAAGTCCTTAGCTCCCTCACCCTTTGTAATAGCATCCTCATCTAATGAGAATACAAAGTCTTTGTTTATAAGCTCATCATTATCTGTAAGAGTAATAGTAAGCTTAGCGCCTTCTATTTCTTTTCCTCCGCCTACAGTAGTTTTGCTTATAGCAACATCTGCTGTGGAGTAGGCATCTTCCATAAGAACGGTGTCTTCGTCTACAAATACGCTTACCCCATTCTTAGTGGCACTTACTACCTTGCCCTCGAATACTTCAAACTCTATGTTTTCGGAAACTTCAAAGCCCTTAGGAGCTGTTGTTTCTGTCAGAACATAGGTTCCGTCTACAAGATCCTTTATGAGAGCATCCTCTACATCTGTCGTAAAGCTTATGTATCTGCCATCGGTACCAACTTCAATATTTGATGCCCCACCAATAACAGAATCTGCCGTGAAGGCAAAGTCTACATCTGTTTCTTTAATTGCAAGTTGAAGCTTTGCCCCGGGAAGCTGTGCTCCGCCACCTGCTATTTTCTTACTTATAAGAACATCCTTTGTGTAAAGGTCGTTAAAAAGTACTACGGTATCATGATCGGCAGAAGTACCAACTACTTCCGCATTGCTGCTTGTAACACTACCGTCGCTTACGGTAAATGTTATATCCGTATTTACCTTAGCATATCCGCCGGGTGCAGCTTCTTCATGAAGAATGTATGTTCCGTTGGGAAGACCCTTCAGAATAGTCTCACTTGTTCCTGAAGTCCAGGAGATCTTTGTACCGTCATTTGTAATATCGGTAACGCCCTCTCCCGCTGTCCATGTAAGACCTCTTACACTTAAGTTCTCACCACCATCGCTTATTCTTCTAAGCTCAAGTTTTGCTCCGGGAAGTTCATCTGCACCGCCCGTTGCTCTCTTGCTTATACCTACATCGGTGGAAGAATCATCTTTAGCGTCATCAAACATGGTTACGATGACCTTACCGTTTGCATCCTGAGTAACATCGGAGCCTGCGGTATATTCGGTCACAACGCCGTTTAATATAGTAAATTCTATATCTGTTGCTATTTCGTAATTGGCAGGTGCCGCTGTCTCTGTGAGAGTATATTTACCGTCGGACAAATTGTGGAGAACTGTAGGTGTATCTCCCGTCTGCCATGAAACATAGGAAGCCCAAGAAGGCTCTACCTCAAAAGTATTGTTATCTTTACCTCCACCTGTAGCAGTAATGTCAGTAAAAACTATATTTTGCCAAGTATTGTCAAGCCTTTTTCCGGTAAGCTTAAGAGTAGCTCCCGCAAGCTCGTCATCACCCGTTACAGCCTTCTTGCTTATCTCAACATCGGTAGAAGCAACATCATCCAAAAGAACAACTACGCTCTTACCTGTACTTGCATCGGTATCAACCGTAGCATAAGCATACTGTTCGTCTAAACTTGCTACACCGTTTGTTACCGTAAAGTGAATTTCCGTTTCCACTTTAAGGTATCCTGCAGGTGCAACCAATTCCTCTAAGGTATATTTACCATCGGGAAGACCCTTTATCGTTACATTAGTGCCGTCGGATATCCAAGTAACGAAGTACTTCGACTCGATTTTATTATGCCATCCATCAACATAAGGATCGCCATAACTACCAAATTGAACATTTTCTCCGTTCAGATCGTAACCGCTAAGCTTTAATGTAGCACCGCTTACCTCATCTCCACCTGTAATGGATCTCTTATCAAATTCCACATCGGAGTAAAGTAAGTCGTTAAAAAGAGTTATAACATTACCTTCGGAAGAACAGGATGTGCCTGTAACAGCTGTAACCTCTCCGTCCTTTACGGTGAATGTAATGTCTGTGTCGACCTTTGTATATCCATCGGGTGCTACCTCTTCATGAAGAGTATATTCACCGTCGGGAAGGTTTTTAATTATTTTTGCGCTATCTCCCGAAACCCAAGTTATGGTTAAACCGTCTCGAGATACTTCGCTTGCGGAAGCGTTATCTTCCGTAAATATAATATCATCGGCATCCGCATCGGCAGAGGTCTTTCCCGTTAAGGAAAGAGTTGCTCCGGGAAGTTCTTCTTCACCCGATACTGCCTTTTTGCTTATTTCAACCTCTGCAAGCTTTTTGTTGTATACAGTTACTATGCCTGCAAAGTTTTCAGCCTCTACGGTCTCACCGTTAGCTGTAAAGTTCTCTAATACCTGTCCGTTACTGTATGGTATGGATATAGGTTCTGCCTTAAGATATCCATCGGGAGCAGATTTTTCGGTGATAACTACAACATAATCACCTGTATTAAAGTCTGCAACAAGATCGGTTAAGTTTATAACCTCTCCTTCATCATTCGATGTGAATGTATAAGGTGCAGTTGTAACAGGTACGCCCGTTCCATCATTTACGGTAATCTCAAATTCCGCTCCGGGTAATACATTACCCTTGTCATCCTTTTTAACTACCGATAAGTAACCGTCATCGGGCTTGGGAACATCGTACATTATGACCTTATTTGACTCATCGTCGGGTGCCTTACCGTTTATAGCCGTAACTTTACCGTTTTCAACAGTAAATGTTACACTCTCTACTACGATATATCCCTCGGGAGCCGTTAATTCGGAAAGCTCATATGTACCGTCTCTTGTGATCTTAAACTGCTGTTCGGTATCGCTTGATACCCAGGTGTAAAACTTGCTGTTTTCATCACTCTTTTCGGTTACATTGTTTCCACAGTCTACAGGATTCATACCATAGATATCCGATGAATATGAACCGTTGTCATTAACATATCTAAGCTCAAGTGTTGCACCGGCTATTTCACCGCCGTTACCACCTAAAGCCTGTTTACTTATGAAGACATTTTTGTTGTCGACCATAGTGATAGTCGACTGTCCGTTTACGCTCTGTCCGTTCACCTCGGTGATCTTACCGCCTTCAACGGTAAAGGATACCGTTTCAGCTACAGAATAACCATAAGGTGCGGTGGTTTCGGTAAGAGTATACTTACCTACGGGAATGTTTTTCAAGTTACTTGCAGATGTGCCTGAAGTCCATTGTATAACATTGTTTCCCGTAGCTTGAGTGTCAAGTACGGCACCTGTACCACCTTCAAAGTTTGCACTTGAGAAAGGTACGGAAGGATTACCGTCTGTCTTTGTAAGTGTCAATACGGCACCTTCAACTTCGGAACCGAACTGATCAACTTTGTTTATCTCAACATCAACAGGTTTTTTGTTGATATCCGTCATTATAACGGTGTTGTTTATAAGCTCACCACCCTCTATGGATGTGATCTTGCCGTCCTTAACTGTAAATGTTACATTTTCAGCCTTCTCATAATTGTCGGGTGCTATATGCTCTGTAAGAGTATATGTACCGTTTGGAAGGTTTGAAATTGTGGTGGGTGTTGTACCCGATGTCCATTCCAGATAGTAGTAAACCTGTTCGTTTTGTTTAGTTTCTTCGTTGTAGTGGTTTGAAACTTGAACGGTGTCCGAAAGGCTTGCACCCTCTCCAAGGGAAACATCCTCAACAAGAACATAACTTTCGTTCATCCGAAGTCCCAATTTTGCACCGGGAACTTCATTTCCGAACTGGTCAACCTTCTTAAGAACAACGCTGGGAACTACTTCGTTGAAGAAACCACCTAAGGAGAATTCAACACCCGACATTGTAATGCCGTCTTCTCCGCCGTTGTTCTTGTAAACTATACCGTTTGCCTTATCTTCGGCTGTAAGGTATTGATTGGATTTAACATTGTAAGAAAGTACACCGTTTGTGTTCTTTACGGTCAATATTATGTCTATTTCACCGTCGGCATTTGTAATACCGGGAACGGTCTTTGAAAGGTCTTCCTTTACAACATAGTAAAATGTTTTGGAATTTTCTATGTAGTAGTCAGCATGTCCCGCTGTTGCTGCCACAGCTTCACTTGTATAGAACTGAAGTGCGGGAAGCTTAATCTTGTTTGAACCCGAGTTAGGTACGGTACCTACCTTGTTGGCGTCCGATGTGTTGAAACTGCTGTCTGTTTCATAGAAGAAGAAATTAAAGGAATCTTCGTCTACATATACGGAATAATCTTCCTTTGTATCCTTGCCTTCCAATTTGTCGGTAAAAGCTTTACGTGCGGCAAAGTGTATCATACCCTTTTCATCCGAGTTTGTTGTTTGTGAAACACCCTCGTAGATGTAGTGCCACTCTGCGTTGTTTGTAAACTTACCGCCTGTTGCTACCCAACCTGCACCCTGACCTGTAACCCGTACATTTGCCTCAGAGCTGGGAACAAGGAATGTACCTGCCGCAATGTTTATGGTAACATCGGTTGCGTTTGGATAGTTCCAAATGATCTTTTGACAGATCTCTCTGTCAACATCCTTGTTATGTTCCGATCTGTCACCGGAATACGTTGTTGTTGTATCAATGGGTGTGCCAGAACCGTCTACAACGGTAACGTCGTACTTATCTACTCTGACAGCTCCCGATACCTCGTCATTCATAACAACGACTGTATTGGATCTTTTTATAATGTGGAACTGTCCCGTTGATGATATTGCATTTCTCAGTTTTTCATCGTTTACATTAACGTAAACAACAGCATTGTCATATACGGAACTTGATATGTCCAAGTAATAATGTGTGCCGTCATCAGTAAGTACTTCACTGAGATTTACGGCATACTCGGGGTTGTTTGCTCTTTCATCGAGCCTTTGAGATTCATCCGCTATATGGCCTATCATAGAATTGATATTGCCTTGTATAACCTCTTTGGATGTTTCTTTCTTTACAAGCTCAGCCGAAAATTCACTTGCTTTAACGATGGAAGCTAAAACCTCTGCAGGTGCCTCAACGTTAACTATCTTTGTTATATCACTTGTTTTACCCAATACAAGTGCGGAATTTTCTCCAAGCTCTCCGACCATTATCTGTGCCGTACCTGTGTCAGTTAAGTCGATATCGTTGTTGTCACTACCCGTAAACAAATAAGTAGCCAATGTTGTTTCCATATGGTTTGCCTTTTGATACTCGTAACTCAATATACCGTACTCAACAGCACGTCCCAGCACCGTACTGTAGTTTACAGCACTTACGGAATCGGTTTGAGAAGGTGCGGCCTGTACATCCTTAAGTCCGCCTATCTTCCCACCGTTCAAGGTGATGGAACCAAATGTCATGGCAACTGTAACAGCCAGGGAAGTACAAGCCTTTAAGAGCCTGTTCTTCTTAAACATTTGAGTTAACCTCATTGCCTCTCCTCCTTTTTAATATTTTTGGGTGACCCCCTATTTTCAAAGCCTTAAAGCTTTGTAGTATCCTTCATACAATAAGAGTTCCGTTCTCCCGACAGAACCCATATAGGGAAAGATATTTTCATATATAAAGTGTCTAAACACCTTTGTATTTAAACACAATGAAAACCAAACCGTATTTTAACAAAATAAACGACACAACCTTTCATAGCCCTATGTTATGCCAAGTCGCTCGTAAACTTCATTTTTAAGGACAAAACGCAAACAATATTCAGTTTTTATTGCAAAATCGGTATATTTACCGCAGATTGCATTGCTGATCTACAGCCGCTTATCCTCCTTGCACCTTTGTGCAGTCTAAATTTGTATGTAGCCATACTAATGTACATATACATTATACTAAGAAACTCCCCTTTTTTCAACCATAAAATATAAATTGTAAATTTTTTGTGAATTGTTACAAAAACATTACATATTTTTTGTGCTTAATGTAATTAAATTGCTTATAATATAGAAAAATCTGTAACTTTCAATCGATAAACCATCTTTTGAAAATTACAGATTTTTATCAATCGGAGTTTCGTGGTTTAACTCCTATATATTTTGTTTCTCTTCTGGGAGAGTAGTAGCTGGTATTTACCTTTTCACTCTTTACCAACTCTCCGTTTTCGTATATATCTCTGTACAGCTCGTAGGTAAGTCCGTTCATGGCAGATACTGTTCTGGTTTCTCCCACATACATATCGGGATCGTTCTTTGTTATTGGACCGTCGGGCTCCGTAGATTCCACATACTCATTTCTGAGTTTTACCGTTCTGCCCTCGGGATGTATCTCCTCGCCGTAGAGATTTACATTTACACAGCCGTTTTCAAGCATTGCCTGTATATACAAAGGCTTTGAAGTGCTGTTTTTAAATTTTAAGTCCTTGTAATCTCCCGCAAGGGTGGCATCAAAGGCATAGGGGGCATAGCTTACCTTCATGGAGTGGTTATACCTTTGTGTTACTTCAAGTTCCGCCTTAAGCACGGCATCGTACAAAGCCGTAGATACTTGGCACATACCTCCGCCTATACTGTCTTCTATCTGACCGTCAACTATGGTTCCCGCATTTGCCCAGCCGTTTTCCTCCGTACAGGGATTGAAATGCTCGTTTGTGGAAAATTCTTCTCCCGGGTAGAGTATAACACCGTTTATTTTCTCACATGCATTTTTAAGGTTTTGATTTCGGTTGGAATCACCGCTTGAATAAGGGCTTGAATAAGAGCCTATAAGTTTATCCGCACCCTCAAAATCCTCGGTTTTGATCTTAGGTTCTGTCACTTTTATGTCAAAGGTTATGGTCTGCCCGAAATTGTGGGCATCCAGATTATCAAGTATTTGTTTCGTGAGCAGAGATGAATCGATTTCAAAACCCGTTTTAGAGGGAGTGATCACCATTTTACCGTCTATGGGACTTTCGGAGGCATCTGCTGCCTTTACATATATTTGTTCCGCAATATTGTTGATGTTTGTTTCCACCTTTTCCTTGCTGTATACCAGTGTTTCAAAATTAACGGTACCTCTTTCCAAAGCCTTAAACTGTCTCATCCAACCGGAGTCTTTGGAGTCGGTAGCAAAGGAAAACGCACTTTCCACAGCATTTTCGATATCGTACTTTACATCAAAATCCGACATTTTAAAGGTATAATTTTTACTTCCGTCACTGCTTACAAGTATTACGGCATCGGCGGTGTCAGAAATATTTTTATCTTTATTTCTTTCAAGCTCCGCTATGACCTTTTCCTTGCTTTTACCTCTGTAGCTTTTGCCGTCTATAAGCACATTTTCTTTTATCTCATTTTGTTTTGCTTCCACCGGAGCACTTAATTTAAAGGAATAGTATTTTAAAAGAAGGGGCTTTTTAAGTATAAATCCCAACAGTAAAATAAAGCATACGCAAGCGAAGAGCTTCATACCAAAAGGTATGCTCCCTTTTTTGCTTTTTTTCTTCCTTTTAGATTTTTTACCGAAGAAGAGAGTATTTTTCTTTGAAGAAGTCTTCCTCTTCTTGCTTTTTGACTTTGCTCCGGCCATATAAACATCCTTCCGAATACGCAGATCAATCTTTTGTTACAATATATATTCTATCGTAATCTTCACTTGGCTTTATTTTAATAAGGTTTTCCAGCATATCTGCTGTTTTTTCCGCATCCATAGAAGAAGCCTGATACGCTTTTACAATGGGGTCAAAGTATTTTTTAGCGTCCTCCATAGCATTTTCAAGTTCTTCTCTGCTGTAGTTGTAATATATGTTAAGGTCTATAAAGTTGCCCTTTGCATACAGATCCTTTACAGCTTTTAAATTTTCACTCTTATTGTCACCTCTGGCATACTTATATGCATCCTCCGTAAGAGCAGACATATCGTAAGCCGCACCCAAAGCTTTATAGGAGTAAGTTTTTTCGTTACCCTCGGGGCCGTAAAAAAGTGTGAGAGATTTATTTTTTAAGTCATCCACCTTTTGTTCGGCATAGGTAAGAGCTTGTTGCTTTGTGAGCCCGCCAAGAGGATAGTTGTTTACATATACACCGTAATAGATGTATTCACTTTCAAGCAAGCTATCGTAAACGGACTCATCAATATATGCAACGTTTTTATTTTTTCGTGAACAGCAAAACACGGAAAAAAGCAGTATTAAAACCGATATGAGCAAAATAACCGTATACAGGGTTTTTAACGGTGCTACAAAGTCGAAGAGAAAAAGCCTTTCCCCTTCATTTTTTTTTTGCATATTACATTCCTCCGAATATAAATACCGAAATAGAGCTTAAAACCATTGCAAGTATAAGTAAAACAGCTATAGTTGCAGCTATTATCCTTTTAGTTTTCTGACTCATTCTTTTTCTCATTTTAATCTTCCTTTTCCTTTATGCTCTTATGCCATTCCTGTATGGAATTAAGATTTCCGTCCTTGTTTTTCTTTATGAAGGCTATACCCTGAGCCGCTGCCTTAGCTGCGGCTATAGTGGTGAAATAAGGTATTTTGGATTTTATTGCAGCCTTTCTTAAATAGCTGTCATCATGTATACTTTCTTTTCCTACGGGAGAGTTTATAATGATCTGTATATCACCGTTTGATATAAGGTCAAGTATGTTTGGTCTTCCCTCGTATATCTTCTTTACATTTTCTACGGGTATACCCGCTTCTTTTATAATTTCGCAAGTTCTTCCCGTTGCAAGTATCTTAAAGCCGTTATCGCTAAACATCTTTGCAAGCTCGGGACACTCGGGTTTATCCTGTCTGTTTACGGATATCAAAACCGTACCCTCTGTGGGAAGTAATGTAGAAGCGCCCTCTTCTGCTTTTAAGAAGGCTTCACCCGTAGTTTCGGCAATACCCAAAACTTCACCCGTAGAACGCATCTCGGGTCCTAATACAGGGTCTACTTCTTGGAACATATTGAAGGGGAATACAGCTTCTTTTACACCGTAGTAAGGTATTTCTCTTTCTTTAAGGTTGGGAACGGGGGATTTTCTTCCCGTAAGTTCGCCTGTTATAATATCCGTAGCAATAGGCACCATGCTGATACCGCAAACCTTTGAAACAAGGGGAACGGTTCTTGAAGCTCTGGGATTTGCCTCTAACACAAATACCTTTCCGTCTTCTATGGCATACTGCATATTCATAAGACCTACAACATGCATTTCTTCAGCTATTTTTCTTGTATATTCCTTTATGGTCTTGAGGTTTTCCTCGGGGATATGTTTTGAAGGTATTATACAAGCAGAGTCTCCCGAATGTATACCTGCAAGCTCTATATGCTCCATTACAGCGGGAACATAGGCATTGGTACCGTCACTTATGGCATCCGCCTCACATTCAAGAGCATGGTGTAAAAATCTGTCTATAAGTATAGGTCTGTCGGGGGTTACACCTACAGCGGCAAGCATATAGCTTTCCATAGCCTCATCATCATAAACCACTTCCATACCTCTGCCGCCTAAAACATAGCTGGGGCGTACCATTACGGGATAACCTATTCTATTGGCGATCTCCTTTGCCTCTTCAACGGTGGTTGCCATTCCCGACTCAGGCATGGGGATGCCAAGCTTATCCATTATATTTCTGAATCGGTCTCTGTCCTCGGCAAGGTCTATTACCTCGGGAGAT
The DNA here is from genome assembly GCA_017444985.1 of Bacillota bacterium. Taxonomy (GTDB): domain Bacteria; phylum Bacillota; class Clostridia; order Lachnospirales; family CAG-274; genus UBA3680. The sequence goes on along the minus strand of JAFSVK010000097.1, from coordinate 4,099 downwards.
GTTCCCAATATTTTAACACCGTTCTTTTCCAGATCGGAGGCAAGATTTAAAGGTGTCTGACCACCGAACTGAGCAATAACACCCAAAGGCTTTTCTTTGTTGTATATGCTTAAAACATCCTCAAGTGTAAGGGGTTCAAAGTAAAGCTTGTCGGAGGTATCATAGTCTGTGGATACGGTTTCGGGGTTACAGTTTACTATTATAGTCTCAAAGCCCAATTTTTTAAGGGACTTAGCCGCATGAACACAACAATAGTCAAACTCTATGCCCTGTCCTATTCTGTTGGGACCGCCGCCGAGTATCATTATCTTTTTGTTATTTGTAACGCTATTGTTATCTACACCGTTGTATGTGGAATAGAAATAGGAGCTGTTTTCGGTACCACTTACGTGTACGGCATCCCAAGCCTCTGTTACGGAAAGGGAAATTCTCTTATTTCTCACATCATCTTCGGGGATCTCAAGAAGCTGAGATAAATATTTATCGGAGAAACCGTCTTTTTTAGCCTGTATAAGGAGCTCGTCGGAAGGAAGAGAGCCCTTTGACTTAAGTATTTCTTCTTCAAGAGCCACAAGTTCTTGCATCTGCTCTATAAAATACTTCTTTACCTTTGTAAGCTCGTGTATTTCGTCTACCGTCGCACCTTTTCTCAAAGCCTCGTACATTATGAAATGTCTCTCGCTTGTGGGTACATTTAATTTTCTTAAAAGTTCCTGCTTTGAAAGAGTGTTGTAATTATTTACAAAACCAAGTCCGTAGCGACCCTTTTCAAGAGAACGTATAGCTTTTTGGAAAGCTTCTTTGTAGTTTTTACCTATACTCATGACTTCACCTACGGCTCTCATCTGAGTACCAAGCTTATCCTCTACGCCTTTGAACTTTTCAAATGCCCATCTTGCAAATTTAACGACTACATAATCTCCACCGGGTACATATTTATCAAGTGTACCGTATTTACCGCAGGGTATTTCGGAGAGAGTAAGTCCCGTAGCAAGCTTTGCGGAAACCAAAGCTATGGGGAAACCGGTAGCCTTTGATGCAAGAGCCGATGAACGTGATGTTCTGGGGTTGATCTCTATAACGATGATTCTGTCGGAAACGGGATCGTGGGCAAACTGTACATTTGTACCGCCTATTACCTTTATGGAATCTACTATCTTATATGCCTGTTCCTGTAATCTCTTTTGAAGAGATTCACTTATGGTAAGCATAGGAGCCGTACAGAATGAATCTCCCGTATGTACACCCATGGGATCTACATTTTCTATGAAGCAGACGGTTATCATATTGCCGTTCTTATCTCTTACTACCTCAAGCTCCAACTCTTCCCAGCCCATTATGGACTCTTCAACAAGAACTTGACCTACAAGAGACGCCTGTAAACCTCTTGCACAGGTAACTTTAAGCTCATCTTTATTGTATACAAGGCCACCGCCTACACCTCCCATGGTATAAGCAGGTCTTAATACAACGGGATATCCCAATTTATCGGCTATCTCCAAAGCTTCTTCCACAGTATAGGCAACTTCACTTCTTGCCATTTCGATACCGAGTGAGTTCATAGTCTTTTTAAACTCTATTCTGTCCTCGCCTCTTTCAATGGCATCTACCTGTACACCTATTACCTCTACATTATATTTATCAAGTATGCCTTCCTTATTTAATTCCGCACACAAATTAAGACCCGATTGTCCTCCAAGGTTTGGAAGAAGAGCATCGGGGCGTTCTTTTTCTATGATCTGTTCAAGTCTCTTGGTGTTAAGAGGCTCAATATATGTAACATCCGCCATTTCGGGGTCGGTCATTATAGTGGCGGGGTTGGAATTGACCAATACTATCTCGTATCCGAGGGCTCTCAAAGCCTTGCAAGCCTGAGTACCGGAATAGTCAAACTCACATGCCTGTCCTATGATTATAGGACCCGAGCCTATAATGAGTACTTTATGAATATCGGTTCTTTTGGGCATAACATATCCTCCTAAAGCATTATTTTAGGTATTATAACATTTTATTTACAAAAAATCCATTATATTTTTAAATTTATTGCAAAATTTTTTGAAACATAAGTTTTTTTGTGTTTTAAATATTTTTAAATAAAACATATATTTCCTATTGACATACTATGAATTATGTGCTATATTATCACTCAAGATATTTCATACCGTTTTGGTAGGTTAAGCAGGAGGCTTATATGAAAGGAAAAGTTCAAATTTTAAAAAGTCTGCTGCCGTTTGGCTTTTCAGCCATTTCCCTGATATTGGAGTTGGCGTTGCCAAACGGCAGGAATTCAAGTGAAGTACCCTATTTTGTTTATTTTTTATGTTTTTTGTGTGCTTTCACCCTAATAATGTCTGTAATAGGTATATTCTCAAAAAAAATAAGAGAAGTACAAGCTTACAAAAGCTATTTCAGATGCGGTGTTATAGTACTTTTAACTTTACTTAACCTTCTAACGGCAAAATTCAATGTTTTACCTATGATATTCTTCCCCGCACCTTCAAGAATAATATCTGTAATGGTGGAAGACAGCGATCTTATCATAAAGTGTATATTTTATTCCGCAAAGCTTTTGTTTACGGGATTTTTCGGCGGAGCTTTGGTAGGTCTTGCAGCGGGTATCGCCATAGGTTTCAGCAAGACTGCTGCCTACTGGTTATCACCTTTGCAAAGATTTTTAGGACCCATACCTTCCACCGCATGGATACCGATAGTACTTATAGTATTTCCCGATACTGTCTCAGCCAGCAGTTTCCTTATAGGACTTGCGGTGTGGTTTCCCACCACTCTTATGACATCAAGCGGTATAAACAATATTTCAAAATCATATTTTGAAGTATCAGAGACTTTGGGAGCAAATACCTTTGATAAAATATTTAAAATAGGCGTTCCCGCAGCAATGCCAAATATATTTATAGGTATATTTAACGGTGCCTGCTCGGCTTTTATAACTCTTATGACAGCTGAAATGATAGGTGCAAAGTACGGCATAGGTTGGTATGTAAACTGGCAAAAAGAAATGATGAGCTACGCCAACGTATATGCGGGACTTATTATAATAGCCTTAATATTCTCCGTACTTATCACACTTTTATTTAAGATCAAAGACAAGGTTCTTGTATGGCAGAAGGGAGTGATAAAATGGTAAACGAAAAGAGCGGATATATACAGGTAAAAGACGTGGTAAAAAAGTTTACGCAACCGGACGGCACCGAGATGACAGCCTTAAACGGTGTAAACCTTGAAATAGAACCCGGAAGCTTTATTTCCTTCATAGGGCCTTCGGGTTGCGGAAAGTCCACACTTCTAAGGCTCATAGCGGGACTTGACAAACCCACAAGCGGTGAGCTTACACTTGACGGTGAGCCTATTAAAAAACCCGGCTATGACAGAGGTCTTGTATTTCAGAACCCTACCCTATTTTCATGGCTCAATATATACGATAATATTGCTTTTTCATTAAAAACAAGGAAAACATTCAAAAAAGATAAGGCCTTGGTTGATGAATACCTTGCCCTTGTGGGACTTTCGGATTTTGCCAAGGCATATCCACATCAGCTTTCGGGTGGTATGGCACAAAGAGCCTCTATAGCAAGAGCTCTTGTAGGTCACCCCAAGGTACTTCTTTTGGATGAGCCTTTAGGCGCCCTCGATGCCTTTACGAGAATGAATATGCAAGATGAGATATACAGAATTAAAAAAGAGAAAAACATGACCATGATAATGGTTACCCACGATGTGGATGAGGCTGTATATCTTTCCGATAAAATAGTGGTAATGAGCGCAAGACCGTCCAAAATAGAAAAGATAGTGGATGTAAACATATTCGGTAAAAGAGAAAGAAATAACCCTGAATTTTTAAGACTGCGCTCGGAGATACTTAAAATACTTCACTTTGCGGGAAATCCCGAAGAACTTGAATATTATTTGTAATTTATAATATAGGGAACCTCTAAAAAGTCATAAATCGTAAAATTGGCTATCTTGCCCGATTACGTCGTCAATGTCTCTCACCAATGCTCTACATTGGCTTCGAGCCATTTCCTAGTCCTCGAACAAGATATCTCAATTTTACTTCAATAGCACTTTTTAGAGCTCCCCT
>JAFSVK010000096.1 GCA_017444985.1 Bacillota bacterium | reverse complement strand
TGCTGGATTTTACAAGTTTTTCAAGTTTTATTTTATCTTCGGGTCGCAATGTGAATTTCATATAGGAAACCTCCTTCGGTTGGTGTACCTATATTATATCACAATTGAACAAGAATGTACAGACAATTATGAAGTTTTATATTAGTATAAAATGAAAAAGAAGGGAAAAGTCCCTTCTTTTTTTTAGACACTCTTCCCCTTCTCCCTCATTACAAAAAATATCCTTGTGCTATCTTCCTTGGGAGGGGAGAAAGTCAGCTCGTCGTAGGCTGCTATGTATTCAAGACCCGCCTTTTCGGCACAACGGCGTATTTCTTCTATAGTATAGGCTCTTTCCGTGTGGATCTCTTCCTTTCTTATGTATAGCCCCGTTTCTTCATCTCGAAGAAAAAAGTTGGTGTAATACTCGTTTATACGGCTTTCCTCATCGTAGTAGTTTTCCCATGTGCAGGCACTGTCCTCGTCGGTTTGGCAGAAGGTATTGTCGGAGAGTATGTTTTTAAACTTATACTCTGTGTTTATATCAAACACAAAAAGCCCCTTCGGGTGCAGGTAGTTGTTTACGGTGGCAAACATCTCCTCCAACTCCTCTTCTTCAAGCAGGTAGTTTACGCAATCACACATGGATATTGCCGCATCTACGGTACCGTAGAGTTCAAAATTCGTCATATCGCTGTTTATAAAAAGTATATCCAAGCCCTCTTCCTTTGCCTTGCCGCCTGCTACGCTCAGCATATCCGCCGAAATATCCACACCTATCATATCATAGCCCTTTTTGGCAAGGGGCAGTGTCATATTCCCCGTACCGCAACCAAGGTCGCATATAAGACCTGTTTCTGTGGGTTTAGAGTGTTTTTGGAATATCTCTTCCAAGTATTCGCACCACTTTTCATAGGGTACCTCGGACATGTATTTATCGTATACTCTTGAAAAACTTTCGTATATAGCCATTTTTTTCCTCCTAAAAAAGCCGCGTAAAGCGGCTTTGGAAAATGTTGTTTTGGGATGTATGTTACTTTTGCGGCTTTTGAAAAGAGAACCTCTCAGTCGGCTAATGCCGACAGCTCTCCGTCAGCTGCGGCTGTTCATGGGAGCCTTCCGTGTGTGAGCTTTCATTCTCCAACCTAAACACCGCATCCATTATTGTAGTTTTCGACAATGTTTGAAATATAATTTTTTTTCTCGATGAGTATTATTTAGTACTGTAACTGAATATTACATTTTCATTATACAAAGACCTGTCATCTGCTACGCTATCCTGCTTGCAGGCTACCGTTCTTAGGGCGGTGCAGCCTCTGAATGCTTCGGAGTCCATGAACTTTATATTTTGCGATATCTTTACACTTTCAAGGCCGGTACATTCTCCAAAGGCTCCCGTGCCTACGCTCTTTATACTTTCGGGTATATCCACGTGGGTAAGAAATTCACATCTTTCAAAGGCTCTGGGGGCTATGCTTATTATTTTTGTACCCTTTACCTCTGTGGGTATTTTGGCAAAGCTTACGGTCTTGTCGCAATCAAGAAGGGCACCTTCGGAGATATCTATATAGATATTTCCGCCCTCTGCGGGACACACGCAGCTTTTTACTCCTGCCTGAGCATTATCCTCGGAGGCTATGTACTTAATGGAAACTCCCAAGGGGTATATCATAATATTATCTGCAAGACTTCCCCTTACGCAGTATATAAACTTTAATGTTTCGCTACCCGTAAAGGCATCGTCTGCTATGTTTTCGATATTTTCATCTACGGCAAAGCTTCTGCCATGGCCTGCGGGGTGTCTTAAAAGGGTCTTGCCGTTCTTTGTAAAAAGCACACCGTTAATATCTTTATAATCTCTGTTCTTTTCGTCTATCCTTATGGCTCTTAAGCATCTGCCGTTTTCAAAGGCATGGGACTGTATATTTGCCACGGTAGCGGGAACATACACCTCTGTTACCGCAAGGCAATGATAAAAGGCGTAGGAAGCTATATTTACGGTTCCTTCGGGCACATAATACTCTCCCGCCTTTGCCGCAGGATACTTTATAAGGGTGTTACCGTTCTTTGAAAAAAGTACGCCCTCGTTATCTTTATATATCTGGTTTTCTTCGCTTATTTTTATTTCTTCCAAGCCGTCGCAGTCTTCAAATGCCCACACGCCTATATTTACCACACTTTTGGGTATAGACACGCTTTTAAGCTCTCTGCAGGCTTTAAAGGCACTTTCACCTATGCTTAAAACTTCTTTGCCTTCTATCTCGGAGGGTATATCCGCCCTTGTTATGTTCTTGTCACAACCCTCCACATTGTTATGGTTTACATCAAAGAAAATGTTACCGCCCTCTACGGCATATTCCACAAGTTTAACGGGTATCTCTTCTCTTACGACTTCGGGAGCGGAGACCTTTCTCACGCCCTCCCTTACGACCACATTTTCTTTTGTACTTAATGTATTTGTGTTAAATTCGCTATTCATGTCCATTCTCCCATACTATCAATGTATATATACGCAGGTAACATTGTCCCCGGGATAAAGGTTCTTATTATCGGCGAAGGAACCTTGAGAACAATATACCACGCTTAAATTTTCACAACCTTCAAATACAAAATCTTCAAAACTCTTTACGGTATTCGGTATGTCCACCTCTGTAAGTTCTCTGCAATCTTTAAAAGCAAAATTGCCTATACTCTTTGTGCCCTCGGGTATTATGATCTTTCTCAGAGCATTACACTTTGTGAATGCTCCCTCTCCTATACTTACAAGCTTGTAGGGGAAATTTATATCTTCCAAATTTCTTGCCTCATCAAAGGCATTTTCGTATATGCTCTTTACGGTAGGCTCTATGTTGTAGCTTCTGTCTTCTCTTCCTGCGGGGTAGCATACTATAACGGAGCGGTCTCTTGTGTAGAGTATGCCGTCTTCATCGGTATAGTAAGCATTCTCGGGATCTACCGTTATACGCTTTAAACTGCGGCACCCACCAAAGGCATAGCCTTCTATTCTTTCAAGTGTGGCGGGTATAGTCACTTCCTGTAGATCGGGGCAAAAATCAAAAGCTCTTTTTCCCAAGGTCTTTACTCCCTGAGGTATGTTCACGCTTTTAAGAGCAGTACAACCGCTGAAGGCTCCCGGACCTATGGACTTTATGGTCCTTGGCAACACTAAGTTTGTAAGAGCGCTGCAGTTTAAGAAGGCGCCCTCTCCTATAGACTCTACGGTTATAGACTCTACGGTATCGGGCAAGTTTGCCTGTGTTACATACATATCGCAGTCCACAAAGGAAGCTGTACTCTTTCTGAAATAGGCATTTCCTCCCTGTACGGGGAAAGCCACTATATCCTTGCCGTTTTGGTTGTCGTCCTCCCCCGTATATATAAAATCGGGAGAAGGGTCCTTGGGGTAAAGGTCGATATCGTCTGCCACGGAGTTACGGGGGCAGTATACGGTATAGAGTTTCCAACAGCCTTTAAAGGCATTTTTACCCATATTTTTAACGGAGTTCGGTATAGTCACCGCACTTACATTCTCACAACTTTCAAAGGCGGATGTTCCTACAGTGGTGAGAGTGTCGGGTAAAATAATATCCTTAAGCTCGTAGCAGTGGGAAAAAGCTCCCTCTCCTATGTTCTTGACACCCTCGGGTATTGTTATACCCTTAAGGCTTACACAGGAGTCAAAGGTATAATCATCCACCGTTTCTATATTGTGGGAAAGTGTCACTCTTTCCATGCTGGCGCAATGCCAAAACGCCCTTTTGCCTATGGAAGTTACGGAGTCGGGTATACTTAAGTTTGTGATGGAGTCACAATCTCCAAAGGCATACTCTTCTATCTCTCTTACGGAATTTGACAGTATCAATATGGAAAGTTTGTGGCTTTTTGCAAAAGCCCACTCACCTATGGTGCTTACCATTTCGGGCACTTGGTACATCATACCGTGGTCTGCGGGATATATTACAAGCCTTGTCTTTTCTCTGTTGTACAATACACCGTCTACATCACAATAGTAAACATTATCGCTGTTTACCCTTATAGCCTTTAAATTCTCGCAACCGCTGAAAGCATTACCCACTATTTTTCTTACGGAAAAAGGTATGCTTATGCCCGTTATGGCTTTGCAATTTCCGAAAGCACCGTCTCCTATGTACTCAAGAGAAGAAGGAAGCTTTACATTTGTAAGGCTTGTACAGCCGTGGAAAGAGCCGTATATATTTTTAACGGTGTTGGGTATCTTAACACTTACAAGGCTCGTGCAGTCTTTGAAAGCCCCCTTTGCCAGATCCACCGTACCCTCGGGTATCTCGTAGCTATCGCCGTGAGCGGGAGGGTAAAATATGAGAGTTTTGGCGTCTTTTGAAAAAAGTACACCGTCTATATCGCAAAACTTCTCGTTTTCTCCCGAAACATATATGTTTTTAATGCTGTTTCTTCCCCAAAAGGACCAACCGCCAAGGTCTGTCATACTTTTAGGTACCGTAACTTTTTTCAAGTTGTCGCAAAACCTAAAAATATATCCCTTTATACCCGTTACGGGCTTTCCCGCTATTTCTTCGGGGATCCTTGCCTCGGTCACACTTTTGTCGCAATCGGTAATATAACCGCTTGCCCTGTCAAAATATATATTACCTCCCGTTACGGGCTGGGGTATTGTGGATCTTGTAGAAGTTATCTCCATTTTCTTCACTCCTTGCATTTATATTAGGGAACCTCTAAAAACTCATAAATCGTAAAATTGGCTATCTTGCAAAGGTTAGTCGTCAATGTCTCTCACCAATGCTCTACATTGGCTTCGAGCCATTTCCCGGTCCTCGAACAAGATATCTCAATTTTACTTCAATAGC
>JAFSVK010000095.1 GCA_017444985.1 Bacillota bacterium | reverse complement strand
GAATAATGAGAGAGCCGCCGCACACTTTGGCACTTTTGTCAAGTGCTTTTTTGAAATTTTAATATTTTTTACATAAAAAAAGTTTTAGACCCTTTTGGAATCTAAAACTTAAATTCTTAACTTAATGACATTGGGTGCCCAAATATAAAACCCCCACAACATTCCTGCCATGGGGGTCGGTTTTGTATTACATGTACATATCTTTCTTTGCTTCTTTTACGGTGATCTCATTTTTCCAGCCTGTGAAAATATCGCTGGGCTCAACATCACTTGTGAAGCGTTCGCCTTTTTCTGCAAAGAAATCGAATATGGATTTTATGATATCAACCTCTTCTTCCGTATAGAAGTTTTTGGGATTGCAATCCATAAACTTTTCAAATGTAAGACCTTGGGTCTTGATCTTATCTCTGAGGTAGAGGTACAATTTTGCTCTTTCTTCAATATTGCTGAATACTATCATTTTAATTTTCTCCCTTTAATATTTTATTTTATAAGTTCCGTCGTTTTCAAAGACATCACTGTAATACTTGTCTACTAAATCTCCGCCCCACTTCTGTTGCAGATATTTTATTTCGGTATCGTTTCCGGGCTGACGCATAGGTGCTTTCATTTGTGCCTGTATAGCAACACTTATACTTCTGTAACCCTTTGACATAAGGTTAAGTCCCATCTCAACACCTGTATAGGAGGAGATCTTTCCATCAAGAGGTGTTATGGAGTCAAAGGCTTTTCTGCTTAATACCATACACTTCGAAGATACAGCGGAAACATCCGTCATACAGTGGTACTTACCCTTATAGCCTATAGTGTCAAATTCCCCATGGCCTATATTACTTCTTACTTTTTCGTAGCTGAAAGCAAGTCCCGCACTGTAGCAAACATTTGAGTCATAAAGTTTGGGTCCTACCATACCAACTCCCGGCTGAGCTGCCCAAGCTGCCATTATAAGAAAATCTTCGTAGCTTGAGATATGTACACCTGTATCCCATATTATAACAAACTCGCCGTTAACAGAGGAATAAGCTTTGTTTATCTCCTCACAGGAAACGTTGTTTATATTCATTACCTGTGCATTCTTGGGGAATTTTACGGAAGGTTTTCCTCCACCGTATAAGAGAACGGTAAACTTTGTATTTTCGGGAAGAGGTTTTATGTTCAGCACACACATATTGGTATCAACATCGTAGTCTGCTCTTGCATCTATACCCCTGTTGGAAATACTCATTGTAAGAGCGTTGACACCCGCTACAGCTAAATTCTTTCTTTCTTCCTCAAGATAATCGGCATAGTTACCTATGATCCTCTTTGAGTATATTACCTCGGGTATGTGTTCCACACGGTCGGTTTTTTCGGTAAATCTCAAAACAAAGTCATATTCGTATGCTTTTTCAAAGTTTATGCTGTATCCACCTATTTCATCCACTATAGATTTTCTGAAAGCGGAAAGATTTCCTATGTAGTTACCCGAATATAAAAGTTCGGGAGCCCAACCACCTTTGAAGTCGGGATATGTGGTCTTATCGTTTTCGTCTATCTGATCTTCATCGGAATATATAAGATCTACATCGGGATGTTCATTAAGTGTCTTAACAACAAGACAAATAGCATCCGCTCTTATAACATCGGTAGGAGCCATTTTAAATACAAACTCACCCGTTGCCATGGCAAGAGCCGCATTACAAGCACGTACATCGCCCTTACCTGCATTATAAGCCACCTTTATACGAGCATCATTATTTTGGAGCCACTTTAAATATTGAGGTATAAATTCACTTGTGGAATTTGCATCTGCAATACACAACTCCCAATCGGAATATATTTGGCTCTTTATGGATTCTATACACTTATCAAACCATCTCTGATCTGTATTATATACAGGCATAATAATGGAGATCCTGGGTTTATAAGCAAAGGATTTCATCTCGTCCGTAAGATCGTAGAGCTTTAAGTTTGGTCTTGATTTAAGATATTTGTCATAAGCATATCTTATATCATAAACTTCATTTTCACTTATGCTGTTCCACGTGCTTGCCATAAGACCTCTTTGATCTTTATCGAATATGTTTCCAAGCCCGTTCTTCGAACCGAAAATTCTCTTAAGACCAAAACCTAAGGCACTCTGACCACCCTTTGTTTCGTTTTCCTTAAGTCTGAGTTCGAATTGATAATCTTTTGTTGAAAAATCTATAACGGGATCTTCATAGGCTTCAAGTTCGATGAAAACATCAAAGTGATCGCCCGTTATGTAGAAGTTCGAATCGGCACATCCCGTAACAAATATATTAAGGGTTTGCCCATCGGGGATCTCTATGGTACCGCTAACCTGCATGAGACCTCTTTTTTTGTCGGTTTTTATAATCTCGACATTGTATTCAGGTTTACCCCTGGTTATAACTTCCTTCATATATTTTCCCTCCTGCCACATTTGTGTTATAGCTATTATACACCATTTCCTTTAAAAAATAAATAGCTTTTTTAAATTTCTATAACTTTTTTAAAAATTTTGAAATATTTTGTCGGTATTGCATATATATTCCGAAATTTTTTTTGATTTTAAAATATTTTTTATTTGCTTATCGCTGTTTGGAAAGTTAACTTTAAAATACGTCCACATTTCTTTCATTCTGAAAATGGCATCGTTGCCGAAAAGTTCACGGTTTATATTAAAATACTCATCATGGAAGGACTTTAATATACTTTTATCCTCTTTTTTTCCGTATTTTATGTTTTCAATGATGTAGGGTCTTGCTATTATGCCTCTGCCCAACATTACGGCATTTAAGTCCTTATATCTTTCGGTTATGATTTCAAAATCATCCCTTGTAAATATATCTCCGTTGTAACACAACGGTATTTTTGCTCTTTCCACAGCTTGATCGAAGGCTGTAAGACTTGGTTTCCCACTGTACATTTGTACACCTGTACGAGGATGGATTATAAGCTCTTTTATAGGGTATGAATTGTATATATGCAAAAGCTCCTTAAATTCATCCTCACTGTGCATACCTATGCGAGTTTTTACGGATATTTCCGGAGCGGTATTTTTAAACACCTCATCCAAAAATTTCACAAGTTTTTCCCTATCGCTTAAAAATCCCGCACCTCTTCCGCTTTTAACAACGGTTTTTGACGGACAGCCCAAGTTTATGTTTATTTCCTTATACCCCATTTCCAAAAGCCTATTTGCCGTAGAGTTAAAAGCCTCGGCATTGTTTGAAAGTATTTGGGGTATAACGTTAAGGCCTAAAGTATTATGCTCTTTTATAACATCTCGCAGTTCTCTTGTATTAAATCTTCTGCTTACAGTCGCAGGTATAAAGGGAGTAAAATACTTATCTATCCCTTTGTAGAACTTTGCCCAAGCATTTCGGTATGTAAAACCCGTAAGCCCCTCCATGGGAGCCATATAAAACATCATCTTAAGCATTTCCTTCCTTGAACTGCTTTATAACATCTATAAAAATGTCACCGTATTTCTTGTATTTTGCAACACCGACACCCGAAACCTCAAGAAACATTTCTTTATTTATAGGCATCTTTTTGGACATATCTCTAAGTGTTGCATCGTTAAAAATATTTACTGCAGGTATCTTTTCTTGTTTTGCCAGGATAGACCGTTTTTCTTTTAATATCTCAAGCAGTGCTTTATTTGGTGAAAGGGATCTGTTTTTAATAATTTGAGATACGGGCGTCTTGTACATTCTAAGCACTATCTTATTTTCTCCGTAACCCAAATATTTATGTTCATATTTCAGCTTTACACTGTAATAATCCTCTTCATCGATATAGGCATAGCCTCCGGAAATAAGGCGTCTTATTATATCATCCACAATATCGGGAGAAAATCTGCTCAAAACTCCAAAATAAGCTGAAAACTCAAGACCTCTTTTTTGCACGAACTCCGTTTCAATACCGCAAAGCACTTCCACAAGCCTTGCCTTAGCCAACCTTTCACCGTTATCCTTTATAAGTGCTACCACACTTTTAGCCTCAAGTGTAACATCATAAAGTTCAAAATCATCCCTGCAATTTGCACAATGATTACACTTAGGCCTTGCCTTTTCATTGAAATAATTTAAAATATATTCCCTTAAGCATCCGTCATAGTATGCAAAATCCCGTATTTTATACAGTCTTTTAAAGTCTTCTTTCCTTATTTTTTCTTTTTCCTCTTCGGAAAGTTCCTCATTGCTGTTCTTTTCTATTAGAAATTTATTTAATCTTACATCCTCATCGGCAAAGAAAAGTATACACTCAGACTCTAAGCCGTCTCTGCCTGCTCTGCCTATTTCCTGATAGTACTCTTCTATACTTTTGGGCATATTGTAATTTATAACGAACCTAACATTCGGTTTATCTATACCCATACCAAAGGCATTTGTAGCTACTGCGATCTTTTTTCGATCGTATATGAAATCTTCCTGATTTTGCCGTCTTTGTTCATCGGGCAGACCTGCATGGTAGTTGGTTACGGAATACCCTTTGTTTTCCAAAAACTCATATATCTCATCCGTGGTTTTTCTTGTAAGGCAGTATATTATACCGCTTTCGTCTTTGTATCTTTGGAGTATTTCCAAAAGTTCTCTTTTACGGTTTAAAGGTCGTCTTACCTCTATATACAGATTCTCTCTGTTAAAGCTTAAAGTTTCCACAAAGGGATTTTTAAGTCCCAAAAGCTTTACAATATCCTTCTTTACCCGCTCTGTGGCAGTAGCTGTAAAAGCAGCTACTATAGGTCTTGAAGGAAGAGAATTTATAAAGCTTGCTATTTTCATATATGAAGGTCTGAAATCCTGTCCCCATTGAGATACGCAATGAGCCTCATCCACGCACACAAGACTTATTTTACTTCTCATGGCAAAGGATATAAATCTTTCTGTTTCAAGCCTTTCGGGGGCTACATATATTATTTTGTATATGCCCTTTTCCGCATTATCCATAGCCTTATAAAACTGCTTTTCGCTTAAAAAGGAGTTTATATAAGCCGCTCTCACACCGTTTTGCACCAAATTCATGACCTGGTCTGTCATAAGAGATATGAGGGGAGAAATGACTATACTTATGCCATCAAGCAAAAGGGCGGGAATTTGATAGCACACAGATTTTCCCGCACCTGTAGGCATTACCGCAAGAACATCCGTTCCCGTGGAAATTTTATCTATGATCTCTTCCTGCCCGGTTCTAAAAGTATCGTAGCCGAATATGTTTTTTAAAACAGTATATTTATCCATTTTATATAGGGCTTAGATCTTCATTGACAGAGAAACTCTGCCCTTTTCCATATCCACGCTCAAAACCTTTACATCCACGATATCGCCTACGCTTACCACCTCAAGAGGATGCTTTACATACCTGTCGCAAAGCTGTGATATATGTACAAGGCCGTCACTGTGGACACCTATATCCACAAAAGCACCGAAATCTATTACATTTCTTACAGTGCCCTTAAGTACCATACCTTCCTTTAGATCCTCCAATGAAAGAACATCGCTTTTAAGTATGGGCTTAGGCATTTCATCTCTGGGATCTCTTCCCGGTTTTTCAAGCTCGGAAATAATATCTTTTAAAGTAGGCTCACCTACACCTAACTTTTCGGCAGTTGCCTTTATATCAACCACCTTTTTGCCTATTTCCTTTATTTTTCCTGTTTTAATATCCTCATCCGTATAACCGTACATAGCCATAAGTTTTTCCGTTATCTCATAGCTTTCGGGATGTACGGCGGTATTATCCAAAGGACAATCTCCATCGGTTATTCTTAAAAAGCCTGCACACTGTTCATAGGCTTTAGGTCCGAGTTTTGCAACCTTAAGAAGTTCTTTTCTTGTTTTGAACTTACCGTTATCCTCTTTATACTTAAGTATATTTTTGGATATGGTGCTGCTGATACCCGATACATAGGAGAGTAAAGAAGGACTTGCGGTGTTAAGGTCTACACCAACGCTGTTTACACAGTCTTCCACAACGCCACCAAGAGCCTCACCAAGCTTTTTCTGATTCATATCGTGCTGATACTGTCCCACACCTATGGCCTTAGGCTCTATCTTAACAAGTTCTGCAAGGGGGTCTTGTATTCTTCTTGCAAGGCTGACAGAGCTTCTAACAGCAACATCAAAGTCGGGAAACTCCTCCGCTCCAAGCTTTGAGGCGGAATATACCGAGGCTCCCGCTTCATTTACAATAGTATACTTAAGATCCGTACCCAATTCCTTTATAACATCCACCGCAAATTTTTCGGTTTCTCTCGATGCCGTACCGTTTCCAACCGCAAGAAGTTCTATATTGTTTTTCTTTATCATCTTTTTCAATACTTCTGCGGATTTTTCTATCCTTGTAGGGATAGTGGGATATATAACTCCCGTATCGAGAACTTTACCCGTACCGTCTACAGCCGCAAGCTTGCATCCGTTTCTGTAGCCCGGGTCAAGGGCAAGTATCCTCTTGTCTTTTAAAGGTGGCTGTAAAAGAAGCTGTTTTAAATTCTCGCCAAATACCTTTATAGCACCCTCCTGAGCCTTTTCGGTAAGCATATTTCTTATTTCTCTCTCCACAGAGGGGGCTATAAGTCTTTTGTAAGCATCCTCTGCCGCAATGGTAAGCAACTGCTCGGTACGAGAATTTTTAATTATAATGTTACGGCAAAGCTTAGATATTATCTTTTCAACGGGAGCTTCGAGTTTTACGGAAAGTATCTTTTCGTTTTCTCCTCTGTTTACAGCCAAGACACGGTGTGATGCGATTTTAGACACAGGTTCACTGTAGTCGTAGTACATCTCATAAACGCTTTTTGTCTCTTCATCTACAGCCTTTGTTATAATAACGCCTTCATCTATGGTAAGTTTTCTTATGAAGGCTCTGTTGTCGGCATTGTCGGATATTTCTTCTGCTATAATATCAAGAGCACCCTCTATTGCCTGCTGTGGATCTTCAACCTCTTTTTCCGCATTTACAAAGCTTTTGGCTTTTTCTTCCACATCTTCAAGCTGCAACATTATAATATCCGCCAAAGGTTTAAGACCTTTTTCCACGGCAATAGTTGCCCTTGTTCTTCTCTTAGGTCTGTAGGGTCTGTAAATATCTTCTATTTCGGTTATGGTCTTAGCCTTATCCAGTGCGGCTTCTATTTCCTCTGTAAGTTTTTCCTGCTCTTTTATGGCATTTAAAACAAACTCTCTTTTTTCTTCAAGGTTTCTTAAATACTGAAGCCTCTCCGATAAACTTCTTATTACTTGGTCGTCTAAAGAACCCGTAAGTTCCTTTCTGTATCTTGCTATAAAGGGTATAGTATTTCCCTCATCCAAAAGATTTACCGTGTTTTCTGCCTGTGTTTTACTTATACCGAATTCTTCCTGTAAAGCTAATATAATATCCATTTTTATCTCCGTATGCTGTTCGTGGTTTGCACAAAACCATTCCCGAAACAGTTTATTTCTGCCTTTATATTATTTTTTTCTTCTATTGTTAAAACAGCGTAGCTTGCAATACTGCCACCTCTCGGCCTTGAAGGAGAACCGGGATTTAAAAAGATAATATCATCTCGCAACTCAAGCAAAGGTACATGAGTATGCCCAAACAAGCATACATCTGCCGCCTTTTCCATAGCCGCATATATAAGCCTGTCTGTGCCCCAATCCACCCTATACAAATGGCCATGGGTCATAAATATTCTTTTACCTCCTATCTGTATCAAGGAAGACTCTCTTACATCGTAATCATAGTCACAATTTCCTTTTACATTGTACATAGGAGTGTACGGAAATATTTCCTTAAGCTCTTTTGCATCCAAAGCATGATCGCCTAAATGTATTATGGCATCATACTTATCTTTTTTTATAAGCTCTGCTGTTTTTTCGATTTCCCCGTGTGTATCGCTTACAATAAATATCTTCATATCTTTTCAAGTTGTTCTCTCATTAAAACAAGTGCCTTACCTCTGTGGCTTATTTTATTTTTCTCCTCCATGGTAAGCTCGGCTGTGGTCTTATTCAACTCGGGTACAAAAAATATAGGATCGTATCCAAACCCATTTTCCCCTTTTATTTCATAACCTATAATGCCTTCTATGGTCTCCCTTACGGTAAAAGAACCACCCTCGGGCATCGCGCAGGCTATAGCGCATACAAACCTTGCACTTCTTTTTTCTTCGGGTACACCCTCCATTTTCTGAAGTATTTGCCTGTTCTTTTCGGAATAGGGAGTATCTTTGCCCATAAACCTTGCAGAATAAACTCCGGGCTTTTTGTCAAAATAATCTATCTCAAGCCCCGAATCGTCCGCAAGCACAAGCTTTCCCGTTTTTTTCATTACAAATTTCGCTTTTATAAGAGCGTTTTCTTCAAAAGTAGTGCCGTTTTCCTCTATATCATCCGAAACACCTGCATCCTCCATGGAAAGTATATTGTACTTATCCCCAAGAACTGCTTTTATTTCTTTTATTTTGTCTTTGTTTTTAGTTGCAAATATAATATCCCTCATTATCAAACCTCTATTTTTTCGTATTTTTTTAAATCTTCACGCAGTTTTTCCACTAATTCACCCAAATATATCTCGGGTTTTGTTTTTTTGTTATATGTCAAAGTAGAAATAACCATATATATAACACCTATCCATGTAACCGCCATAAAGGCAAGCATAGGTACAAGAGGTGGCGAAAGCATAAGTAAAACCGTGATATCTATTAAAGCCACAAGGGATATTATAGCGGCAAAACTTATAAGATAAGCTGCCGTATTTTTCTTTATTCTGCCTGAAATAACGATATTTCCCGCTTCTATATGGGTCGTGACACGTATCATTTCCCTGTCGGAATCTTCTCCGTCTTTTGTTAAATAATTTATAATATATACACCATACCCCGATTGTAATTTTGAGGTCGAAAGCATACAATAATCTCTCTTGGAGTTATCCCTTATAAACTTATCCACAAAGTCTATACCTATCCTGTCGGGACACTGTATTTTTGATATGGCGTTTCTGTCTATAATATTATCAAACATCCCATCACCCCTACTTAATATTATCAACTAACACCCATTTAGTCAAGAGTTTTTGCGAATTTTATGGATTTTGTTAAAGTATCTATGAAAATACAATTTAAATAAAAAGGTTTTATAACAAAAACTTTTCAACTGTATAAATGTGGACATTTTGAAAGGCATATCAAGATATAACCCAAATATAAGTTGTGTAAACAAAAAAATACTAAAACAAAATTCAGTAAAAAAGATTGACAAAAAAAAAACATACTTTATAATAAGCAAAATAATATGAATAAATTTCTTATCCGTTTATAGAAGAAAGGGTGAATAAAATGAAAGCATTAAAATGTGAAATTTGTGGTAGCACTGATATGGTTAAACAAGGTGAATACTATGTTTGTCAGCATTGTAGCTGTAAATATACAGCAGAAGACGCAAAAAAACTAATGGTAGATGTTAAAGTTGAAGGTTCGGTTTCTATAGATAATACAAAAAAACTGAAAAATCTATATAACCTTGCACGCAGAGCAAGAAACGAAAGCAATAATGCAAATGCTGCAAATTACTATAAACAAATTTTGCTTGAAAATTCGAATGATTGGGAAGCTAATTTTTATAGTGTTTATTGTACAGCTATGAGCTGCAAAATTGGACAAATATCATCCGCTGTTTATTCGGTTAGAAACTGTATTGGATCAACTTTCCATATGATAAAAAATTACACACCAACGAATGAACATAAATTACATTATTCTAAGGTAGAAACAGGTGTACAGATCCTTGGTATTACTATGGGAAATGCAACACTTAACCATGTGAAAAAAGCTTCAGATACCGATCCTTCTTATGCAATAAAAACAATGAAAGAAAATATGGGAGCAAATGTAAGACTGTATATAACTTTGGGAGATCAATTAATTAAATACTTTAATGAGAGTACTAAAGCATTGGAACACTATAAATACGCAGCAGATTTTACCATGACCGACTTATCTTCTTCAGAAGTAGAAGCTTTAAATACTCGTATAAAGAATTTAGATCCCTCGTATATTCCAAAAAACAATAGTAGTGGATGTTATGTTGCCACTGCTGTTTATGGATCATATGATTGTCCACAGGTTTGGACGCTACGTCGTTATCGTGATAATATTTTAGCTACTAAATGGTATGGCAGAATCTTCATACACACTTATTATGCTATTAGCCCAAAAATTGTAAAATTATTTGGTAGCAAAAAATGTTTTAAGAATATATTTAAACCTAAGTTAGATAAATTCGTATTAGCATTAAATAAAAAAGGCATCCAGAATACGCCATATAACGATAAAGAATGGTAATCTACAAATAAAAAGGTAACAACAAATGAGTAAATTTTTCAACAATTTAGTTAATATAGGACTGCTTAATGATTGGGCTACTATTTTGGATTGGTTATTTGATGATAACAAATTTGATTCAAAGAAATGGTCTTCCGGATACGTGGGTTCATTTTCAAAGAAAATAAAAAAATTTGATTACATTGGAAAAAATAACTTCATTTATGATAAGAGAGATAATATACTCTTTCAAAATACTATTGATAAAGAAAATCCAATAATAATAAAAATGATTCGTGGTGATAGTGCAGGTAAAGATTTTGTTCGACATATTCGCAATGGAATAGCTCACGGATGTAATAGTTTTCATGTAATAAAAGAAAAAACATACATAAAAATTTTAGATTATAACAGAAAAAAAGAGCAAACTGCATATATCATCATTCCAATTGAATACATAGAGCAACTTTATAATATCTACGCAAGTATTGAGCAACAAATAATATTCAATACAAAAAAAAAGAAAAATACAACAAAAAACAAAAAAAGATTTAAAAAAATACTTATAAGACTGCACACCAAAATGGAACTCGGCTTTGTCCTCCATTAAGTGTGCTCTTTTTTACAATTTAAGTATAGCGTATATTCATCTTTTATGCTATACTGTTCACAAAAAGTAACATGTTTCAAAATTCATAAATAGAAGGGAAACAACATGTACATAGATAAAGATACGCTAAAGGTTCGTTCCGAAAAGTATTACTCAGTCGGATATAATTCAAAAATAGGAAAATATCTGCTTGCCGATATTATTGCTTGGGTCGCTTGGTATGAGCGATATTTTGAGATAAGCAAAGAAGAATATGAAATGTTTGGTACCGAAGAGCTTGATGCCATAGCCGAGGTTTTGCATAAGGAAGGGACAAAGTCGCCTCGATTTTTGTTTTCCGTTAAGAACGAGGAGAATACGGCTGTACAATTGGAAATGAGAAATAGAGCAAAATAAATGAAATCGGATATATTCTAAACTGTTAAGCTACAGCGGGAGCGACACTCGGGTCGCTCCCTACAGATTTAGAAGGTTTTGGAATATTATTGTTTATTTTTTCTCATATTTTAACATATAAAAACCTCTCCAAAAAAGGAGAGGTGGCAGTTGTGTGTTAAGCAAGAGTATCACTCCACTATAACGGGGTTTGTATATTCTCTTCCTGTTATACCGTCAAAGAGCATATAGTACAGATCCGTAGCCCTTACCTCGGTTTCAAAAAATTTTTCGTGAGATTTTATGTTTGTTACCACGGGTAGTGAGGACTTTCTCGACAGTTCGGAGAGTAGATGTTCTTTTTCTTTTCTGAAGCCCAGAACTCTTATATATTCTGGGCTTTTTCTTTGCATTTGTTTTGTGATACCGAGTATTATATGAAGTATCGCCCTCTGTATTTTGGTATGGGTATATCTTTTGGTTTTGACCACATTTATAATATCGGATATAAATCTGTTTTCCATGTTGTTATATATCCTGTTTTCAAGGCCTTCGGTAATATCTGCTATATCGGCTATATTTTTCAAAGGAACCGCTCTCATAATATAGAGAAAAGCATCACTGTAGTCATCTAAGGTTGGTAAAAAATACACCTCGTTACTTATAATATTCTCACATTCCTCGGGCATAGCACTGTAAGCCTCGTCAAGTTTTCCATCGTAGAGTGCCTGTCTTATAGCTGTGGCAGAAGCAAAGTCCGCATCTATTTCTTCGCTGTTATAGCCCTCTCCCACTCTTTTTACGGTATAGGGCCAAATATTGCTTTCGCTTCTTTTAAGTGCTCTTACATACTCCAAAGCCAATATATTATTGGGGCTGTTAAGAAAAGAAATGTCCGTATTCAAATAGTGGCTGAGAGCAAGGGCTCTTGCGGCAGGATAGTTTATGCCGTTATCAAGCGCTGTTTTAAGCATTTTCTTAAATTCTTCGGGCTCATTGTTCAAAACATCGGCAATTTCCGACAGTGGCGTTATATCTCCCAGCTCACTGCCAAAACAAACACCGTCTATAATATTGCTTTTGTTTAAAATATCTATGGCACCACCCGCAAAAACATCCGCTCCTCCCGTAGCATATTGTACGGGAAGCTCTATCACCATATCAACACCGTTTCTGAGAGCCATCTTTGTGCGTATGAGTTTGTCCGCCATGGCAGGCTCGCCCCTTTGAACAAAGTTTCCGCTCATAACAGCTATAATATTGTTTGCCTTTGTTATACTCTTGGTTTTTTCTATATGATACTTATGTCCGTTGTGAAATGGATTGTACTCAGCAATAACAGCAACATTCATAATATCACTCCTCTTTTTCTTCCAATTTTTTCATAGCTTTTTCCGCAATAATTTTTCCGAGAAAAATAAAACACAGAAATATTATAAAAAATAATACACTTATCTCAAAAGATAATATCTCTCTTACACTGTAGGCATATATTAAAAAAGCCGCAAGGCAAAGCAAGAGTTTAAACACATTTTTCATAAAATATACTTGCCCTCCTCTATACTCCCAAAAACATCAAACTTATGTAATAATCTTGCGGGATTCTCGGATGCCGCCTTTACAGCACTTTTTTCTCCTATGATATCGCTCATATTTTTAACAGCTTCCTTAAGTTTCAAAACAGAACCCGCAATAACATTTTCATCGGTATAGGCTTTTCCGGCTTTTACATTTATTTCCCGACCGCAAAATTTATACCTGCCTTCCTTGCAAGCCATAGCAAATATGGCATCTGATACAAGTATTAGTTTATCTTTTTTGCACCTACCTACAATATCAAGAACATCGGAACATATATGTATTTTATCCGCTATGATCTCACAGTACAGCTCATCTGTCAACGCACAGGAAAGTATATTTTCACTTCTGTGAAAAAGCGTAGACATAGCATTAAAAACATGGGTGTAGCTTGACGCACCCCCTTTTTTTAATGCCTCACACTCCTTTTTGGTTGCCCCGCTGTGCCCAAGGGAAACAAAATCCCCCTTCTTACAAACGTATTCACAGAATTCTGCGGCACCTTCGGTTTCGGGAGCTATTGTAAAGCGAACAGTTTTATCGGGTAATATACTTTTAACATTATCATAAAGGCTCACGTCGCACTCTCTTATATATTTTTCATCCATAACACCCTTATGTTTTTTATTTATAAAAGGTCCCTCTATATGTATACCCCATATTTCGGGGATATTTGCCCTTGCTATACTTTCCGAAAGCCTGTATATCGCCTCATACTCACAGGCAACGGTAGTAGGCATAAAAGCCCCTATACCGTCTTTTTTTGCCTGCTCGGTAAAATAAATTAAGTCTTTTTCGTTACAGTTCATAAAATCCACACCGTATCCACCGTGTATGTGTATATCGGCAAAGGGTGGTAGCAATATATCACTTTTATTATATTCTTTTGGTTTATCTTTTTCTACGGTTTTTGTTACAATGTTGTTTTCGAAATATATATCCCCTAAAACAACTTCATAATTTTTATCGTAGTATAAAATATCTTCTCTTTTCATGATTTGTCGTATAGTTCACATTGTCGAAGTTAATATTAAATCTACTTATATTTTACTTAATCGCACCTTATATGTCAAGTATAGAGAACTGCCTGTTTTAATAAACAAGCAGGCACCGTCATAGTTTGTGCCTGCTTGTTCTATATACCGATATTTCATAGTAATCTTTAGGGTACCTCTAAAAAGTGCTATTGAAGTAAAATTGAGATAGCTTGTTCGAGGACTGGGAAATGTCTCGAAGCCAATGTAGAGCATTGGTGAGAGACATTGACGACGTACTCGGGCAAGATAGCCAATTTTACGATTTATGACTTTTTAGAGGTGCCCTTTATATTTTGCAGTGAATAAACAGTGGCTATTCCCATCGGGGGTGTGAAATATCACACCCCCGGCAAAAATGAGATTTTTGCCGATAAACAGCCGTTCTGCGCGCCTCTTTAGGGAGGCACTTGCCCGTCTGCAAGGTATAAAAATAAAAAAATCGAAAAGGTTTCGATTTTTTTATTTTTTCCTCATTCGAGCGGAGCCCGAACTGCGGATTTAAAGTCTGCCGACGGCGATAATGTTTATATATTTTACTACAAAGGGCTGTGAAAAAGCACATTTTGTTTTTTCACAGTCCCCTACCAATCGTTAGAAGGTTTCGAAATATTGGTACTGTTTTTTTGTTCTTATGTTTATATAAAGATTTCTGTGGTGTATCAGTATTATTTATTTTCTTCTGTTATTTTTTCTTCCTCGATGGGTTCTTTCTTTTCGGTATCCTCTTCCTTGTTACCTACTTGAGTGTACTCGGAAAGTATTTCCATAAACTGTTCACCTGTTATGGTTTCTTCTTTGTAGAGGAACTCGCTTATTGCCTCAAGGGCATCCTTGTGTTCGGTGAGTATATCTTTAGCTTTTTGATGAGCCTCTCTTATGATTTTGAGCACTTCTTCATCAAGTTTAGCTATGGTGGTTTCACCTACGTTATAGCTCTTTGTAGCATCAAGGTACTTGTTTTCAATGCTTTCAAGAGCCATCATATCGAAGGTGTCGCTCATACCGTATATACTTATCATATTTCTTGCCATGGCAGAGGCTCTTTCTATATCGTTTGAAGCACCCGTTGTTACGGAGTCAAACTCTACTTCCTCGGCACTTCTTCCTGCAAGAAGGCATACTATCTCAGCAAGTATCTCATCCTTTGATTTAAGGTATGTTTCCTCCTCGGGCATAGTCAAAGTATAGCCCAGAGAACCCATGGTCCTGGGAATGATAGTTATTTTCTGTACGGGTTGAGCATTTTTTTGGAGTGCCGCCGCAAGGGCATGGCCTACCTCGTGAGTCGCCACTATCCTCTTTTCCTTTTCGGACATTATACGGTCTTTTTTCTCCTTACCCGCTATAACAACTTCCACAGACTCCATAAGATCTTCTTGTATGACCTTTTCTCTGCCTAATCTTACGGCTCTTAAGGCTGCCTCGTTTATGATATTTGCAAGGTCTGCTCCCGTGCCTCCGCTTGTGGCAAGGGCGATCTTTTCAAGGTCTATGTTATCATCCATTATAACATCTTTGGCATGTACTTGCAGTATGGCAACTCTACCCTTTAAGTCGGGAGTTTCAACTATTACTCTTCTGTCAAATCTACCCGGTCTTAAAAGAGCCTTATCAAGTACTTCGGGTCTGTTGGTAGCCGCAAGTATAACAACACCCTTTGAAGAGTCGAAACCGTCCATTTCGGAAAGCAACTGGTTCAAGGTTTGATCGTTTACACCCAGCCTGTTATCTCTCTTCTGACCTACGGCATCAAGCTCGTCTATAAATACGATACAGGGTGCGTGTTCGTTTGCTTCTTTAAACAACTCTCTTACTCTCGATGCACCTACACCCACAAACATTTCTTCAAAGTCAGAACCCGAAAGGGACATAAATGTTACTCCCGCTTCGCCCGCAACCGCCTTTGCAAGCAATGTTTTACCCGTACCGGGAGGGCCTACAAGAAGAGCTCCTTTAGGTTGCTTTGCACCTATCTTTTTATATTTTTCGGGATTATGGAGATAGTCTATGATCTCCACAAGAGACTCTTTTGCCTCATCCTCACCTGCAACATCGGCAAAGGTAACACCCGTTTTCTTTTCAAGGTAGACCTTGGCATTTGACTTTGTCATACCACCAAAGCCACCCATTCTCTTCATTGTAAAACGCATTATCAATGTTAAGCCGAGATACATTATAGCTATGGGGACAACCCAAGATATTATAAAAGAAAATATAGGGGAGTTGTAGGTCACAGGTGCGCTGAAACGCACAGACTTTTCCTCAAGCAAGGATACAAGGGAGTCGTCATTTACAAAACCCGTTGTAAACTTTGTAGCCCCTAAAGGCAACTTTTTGAAGTTAGAGGAGTTTAGTTTGTTTACATCGGGAGTAACCACGTATTTATCGCTTTGAAACTCTACCTCCGTAACAATATCGGCCTTGACCATTTCTATAAACTCACTGTAATCAAGTTCTTGGCTTTCTCTTTCCTTTGCAATGGATTGTATAAGGTTGAAGCCAAGGGTAAGCATAAGGGATGCCAAAAGTATTATAAAAAATAATCTTGTATCTCTTTTTTTATCCGAATTATCCGGCATATTTTCGGTCATATTTTCGTTTGGATTCAAAATTTTACCTCCTTTTAAGATATCATATTTATACCTGTATCGGTATCAATCGTTCCCATATTGTAAAGTATAAGAACTGTTTTTATATTTGAATTTTCTTTAAGAAAATCACTTACCTTACCTAAATAGTTTCTTGTATCAAAGACATATATTTTTTTGTAATGAGGTGTAAGCAAGGGTACGAAGCAATTGGCATAGCTGTCTTTTATGATGGCTATTTCCTCATTACTTTCAGCCTCATTGTTTGTAACTACCGTTAAGGAATGTATGTTGTCCAAAAAATAAGAATACTTATCTTTTTTATCTAAATACTCATCATTGTAAAGGCTGTTGCTTTTTTCTCCATCATATTCAACGAACAAAGATTTTTTAATATCAAAGGGTGTAAAGTATGCCTTTATGGTATCTTGACTGTTGCTGTAACCAAGTTTTGAATATACTGTGCCTTTAAAGCTATTCGTAACATCTTTTTTAACAAAATAGCTCTCATCCTTAGGTTTTAAACCCATATAATTCATATATTCTTTGTAGGCTATATATGCCCCTTCCGTTGTCCAATGGTGGTCGAGCCTGTAGTACAGTTCCTTGTCCTTGTTTTGTGTAAAAGCATCCTGTAATTTTATGCTTTCAATACTCGTGTTCTCACAAAGATAATTTACAGTCTCTTCCTGGTCGTAATTGTAAGCGTAGCGCGGAAGCTTATCTTTATATATACTTACCGCAGTGGGTACGGGCATAAATACAAGCCTTGTATCTTTATTTATACTTTCTTTGAATTTTTTTAAAGTTTTCGCTATTTTCTCAAGGTTTTGCGGTTTTGAATACTTTTCTATGCAATAACCGTCTTTAGCTATATAAATATTATTTATGTCTTTTTTTAAAAGTATATTTTTTTCAAATAATGTTTTTGAGGCTATCATATTATCTTTAAAAGGAAAATGATCGGATAAATATTTATCTGTGTCCTCAAAAAAACTGCCTTTAAAAACATTCTTTGAGCTTATACTCGGGAAAGCCTTTAAAACTCTGTTTTCGTTTTCCGAAAAATCTTTTTTAGGTAAAAACACAAGCATAAGAGCAAGAAAAACAGTTATAAAAGCAATTATTATAGAAAAAAAGGTTTCTGTTTTTTTCATTATCAAAATCTAAAGTACAAAAATGGATTATAAGATGAATTTACGATATACACAACACTCAATATAAATAAAGCAACAAAAACTGTGTCTCTTACTACCGAAAAAGCAAGAGTGTTTTTATATAGTTTTTCGGGTAATGGTGTTGAAAATATGACCGCAAATATAAGTAGTATAATATTATCAAAAAATGTAAACACAAACATATTGTCTATTAAAATGCCGTTAGTGTTTGAAAACATAACAGACATATAAGGCAAAAGAGAGTTTATGTCATCAAATACAAATACGGTAAAACCCACAACAACAATAATAAGTGTATAAATATGAGCAAAAACTTTCGGTATTTTTTTAAGCCCCTTGCCCCAGATATATTTTTCTCCTATAAGTATAATGCCGTAGTACAGCCCCCAAAATATGAAATTCCAAGAGGCTCCGTGCCAAATACCCGTAAGTGTCCACACAACAAGAAGATTAAATATATGGGAGGCTACACCCTTTCTGTTACCTCCTAAGGGAATATAAACATAGTCTCTGAACCATCTTGACAAAGACATATGCCATCTTCTCCAAAAATCCGTTATACTTGAGGCTATATAGGGATAGTTGAAATTTTCCACAAATTTAAAGCCTATCATCTTTCCCAGACCTATTGCCATATCCGCATAGCCGCCGAAATCAAAATATAGCTGAAGCGAAAAATACACTGCACCAAGCCATGCGCTTGCAAGAGAAAGGGAGGTAATATCATACCCCTTTATATTTTCCCAAAGGATACCTATATTGTTTGCTATCAATACCTTTTTAAAAAGTCCCTTAAGAAATATCCTAAGCCCCGAATTTATATCATCTATACTTACTTTTCGCTTTGTATCAAGGTCTTTACTTACCTCGCTGTACCTGACTATAGGTCCCGCAATAAGCTGAGGAAACATAGTGATATATGTCATCAATGTAAAGGGATTTTTTTGTGCCTTTATATTCCCTCTGTATACATCTATAATATAGCTTATAACTTGAAAGGTAAAAAAACTTATACCTATGGGAAGAGCTATATCGCTAACGGAAATGCTTTTATTAAAACCGTGAAATATCCCCGTTATAAAGTTTGTATACTTAAAGTAACCAAGTACGGATATATTAACCAAAACAGCAAAAGCCAAAAACAGCTTCTTTTTCAAGTTTTCCAATTTCTCCAGTAAAAGTGCGGAAATATATCCAAAAAGAGAAGAAAACATTATAAGTAAAATGTAACCTGCCTCTCCCCAAAAATAAAAACCTAAAGAGAAAAGCAATATAACCGTATTTTTTAATTTACAAGGTGAAATATAATAACACAGTAAAAAAAGCGGTAGAAAGAAAAATATAAATTCAATACTGCTGAAAACCATACTTATACCGCAAGTGCCTCAAAAGCCTTTTCGCAGATCTCTTCCGCATTTTCCGAAACGGCACAAATAATATATTCTCCTTTTTTATTTAAGTTGACATTTCTTAAAAGTTCCGCTTGTTCGGGACCGTAGGAGTCAAATTCGGCAGCCTTTTTTTCGGTATATTCTTTTATTTTTTCTTCAAAATAATCAAGGTCATTGCTTTTAACGAGAACTATCATCTCCGCAGATTCGCCTCCCGCAAGAGCAAATATAAACTCCTCTGCTTTTGTGGTATCCACATCAAATTTATCCCCCACTGCCTCCTCGTTTATAACGGTGAGCTCATTTTTGGCAGAAGATTTGATATCATCATAAACAGAAGAAAGAGCCTTTTGGTCGTTTTCAACTTGTTGACCGGATACCACCTCATTTTGAGGAGCATCTTCCTTCTTCTCGCAAGCAGATAAAGACAAGATAAGTATAAGAAAAATATATATTGTTTTTTTCACTTTAAAACCTCCGTATACAGAAAACTGTAATCTATTAAAATTCGATAAATATATTTAAAATTAAAAACAAACTAAAGTATAGTATATTTTCCCTTTTATGTCAATAAAACCGACTTAAATTCATAAACTTTTAAATTTCAACTTTCTATATCTCTGCTTGCTTTAAAACCGTAGGCACTTTCGGCACTTCGCACCGCATCAACTACGGCTCTTGCCGACACCTCAGAGTAAAGTGCCTACGATGTCAATATCGGCTTTAATATTATAGCAAATTTCTTTATTGGAAAGTCCAACCCCAACCGCTGTAGTCACCGGGCTCCGCAACAGAAAAATTAACAAGTGAAAAACTATGGGTAGCGTATAACTCTCCCGTTTCCTTATCCACAAGAGCTCCCACATAGCCGTTTTCAAATATATTTACATACCAAAAATGTCCAAGGTCATGTGTTACCTCACATTTAACACTACCTATGGAAGGAAAGTTTTCGGCTATATTTTCCTTTGTTATATCTCTTTTACCTTGTATATTGTATATAATATCCTGTATAGAAGGCAGAAAATCTTCAAAGTAGCGTTTTTCGGCTATGAGCTGCGCATCTTCTTTAGTTACCTTAACTCTTGTATTTTTTTCGACCCATATAAAGGCAGTATCATCTGCAAGATCTCCCACATATCCTACTTTTGTTCCGAAAGCCTCGGATATTGCCCTTAAAGGTACATAGGTACGAGAATCTATTATTTTGGAAGCTGCCCCTGTAGTGACCTCGGAGCCGTTTACATAAATACAGCTTTCACCTATAACGCATTTTATGTAAACATCCTCGTAATTTATAACAACTGTTTTTGTTTCCGCATCCCATGCAATATCTCCCTGCAGGTAGTCCGTTATAAGTCTTAGGGGCACAAGTGTGGTCCCATTTTCTATAACAACACCGCTGTCGGGTACCGCCTCACCGTTTATGTAGAGTACGATAGCAGGTGCTTTCGTTTGGTTTACAGTTCCGTTTTTATACAGTATTTCCATATCGCCTTCAAAACCCGATACCTCCACAAAAGGGTCTGCGGCATATATATTTACGGAAAAAAGAAATGTTGTTAACAAAGCTATAAATTTTTTCATAATATCAAAGTCCTTTCTATTATATCTATATCGCTTTCAATATTTTATCACATTTTTATAAGTTTGTAAATCGATTAGAGTATTCTAACTTGACATAAATTATATAAAATGGTATCATACAAAAAAAAATTACAAGAGGAAATGACAATGAGTTTCAAAAACATAAGACAGCTTCCCACACCCGAGTGGATAAGGGAAGAAACAGGATTATCCGATGAACTGAAAAAGATCAAAAAAGAAAACGACAAACAGTTAAAGGATATTTTCGAAGGAAAAGACAGTAGATTTTTAGTAATCGTAGGTCCCTGTTCCGCAGACGACGAAGATGCCGTATGCGACTATATGAACAGGCTCAGCAAAGTAAAGGAACAGGTAAAGGACACACTTTTTATAGTGCCGAGGGTATATACGGGTAAGCCCCGTACTACCGGAACAGGCTATAAGGGTATGATGCATCAGCCAAACCCCGATGCGGCACCTAATATGGTAGAAGGCTTGTATGCTATAAGACATTTGTATACAAGAGTAATAAGCGAAACAGGTATGCCCGTAGCAGATGAGATGCTTTATCCTTCAAACCTCCCCTATGTATCGGATATACTTTCATATATTGCGGTAGGTGCAAGAAGTGTTGAAAATCAACAGCACAGACTTACATCCAGCGGTATAGATTGTCCCGTAGGTATGAAGAACCCTATGAGTGGCGATCTCTCCGTAATGTTCAATGCCATAACAGCGGCACAATCGCCCCACGATTATATATACAACGGTTTTGAAGTACTTACAAGCGGAAATAAATTAACACACGCCATAATGAGAGGCTCTGTAAATAAACACGGTAATCACCTTCAAAATTATCATTATGAAGACCTTATGCTTGCTGCGGATATGTACGATGAGTTTGGTTGTGAAAACCCTGCTGTCATTGTAGATGCAAATCACTCCAATTCCATGAAAAACCATCTTGAACAGCCCAGAATAATAAGAGATATACTTCACTCCATGAAATACAGCCAAAGACTTAATTCTCTTGTAAAGGGTGTTATGATAGAAAGCTATATTGAAGGCGGAAATCAAAAAGCCGTTGCGGGTGAGGAGCACATTTACGGCAAGTCCATAACAGACCCTTGCTTAAGCTTTGAAGATACGGAAAAACTTCTTTTTGAAATGAGCGAAAGAATATCAGCTATAAGATAATATACAATGTAAATATTTTAACAGGCTTAAAAACCCCCATGTAAAGGGACTATCCAAACTTTTCTGTAAATTCAAAACAATCTTCAAGCCTTCTGTGATATAATATAAAAAACAGGAGGCTTTTATTATGGCAAACAAGAAAAGAAATGTGTATCAACCCAAACCCATGACAGATGAAAAGCGAAATATAATTCGTAATCTCATCCAAGAGTATAACATAGAAAGCACCGAGGATATACAGGATGCTTTGAAGGATCTATTATCCGGTACTATTCAAGACATGATGGAAACGGAAATGAATGAGCATTTGGGATATGAGAAATACGGCAGAAATGGATCAACAAATGCGAGAAACGGCTCAAAAAGCAAGACTGTAAGAAGTAAGTATGGAGAATTCAAGATAGATGTTCCTCAAGACAGAGAAAGTACTTTTGACCCTAAAATCGTCAAAAAACACAGTAAAGATATTTCGTCTATTGATGAAAAAATAATTGCCATGTATGGCAGAGGCCTGTCGGATAATCAAATATCGGATATGATAGAAGACATTTATGGCTTTGAATTGAGTAAAAGTATGATATCCGATGTGACCGATAAAATCTTGCCGAGGATCGAGGAATGGCGTACAAGACCGCTTGCTGATGTTTATGCGATAGTTTTTATAGATGCAATATATTTTTCGGTAAGAGAAGACGGAGTTGTAAAAAAGCTTGCGGCTTATGTTGTAATGGGCATTACAGAATCAGGAATAAAAGATGTTTTGGCTATAGAAATAGGCGAAAATGAAAGCAGTAAGTTCTGGCTTTCTGTATTAAACAGCATCCAAAACAGAGGAGTGAAGGACATACTTATACTTTGCTCGGATGGCTTGCATGGCTTAAAAGAAGCGATAAACACAGCATTTCCAAACACAGAACATCAACGCTGTATAGTACATATGATCAGAAACACGCTTAAACACGTTGCAAACAAACACATGAAAGAGTTTGCTAAAGATTTGCGCTCAATATATACAGCACCGAATGAGGAAACTGCTTTGAAAAATTTGGATGATACAAGGGAAAAGTGGAACGATCTATATCCCGGAGCTATGGACAGATGGGAAAACAATTGGGATGTGATCTCGCCGATATTCAAGTTTTCGTCGGAGGTTAGAAAGGCATTTTATACGACAAACATAATAGAAAGTCTTAACTCTTCGTATAGGCGAATAAACAAGAATCGAAGTGTTTTCCCGAGTTCACAGGCCTTGATGAAGGCATTGTATTTGGCGACTATCGAAATAACTCAAAAGTGGACGACCGTAATACGAAATTGGGGCAGAATCAGAGGAGAGTTATCCATAATGTTTCCCGGTCGCCTGCCGGATTAAAGCTTGCTTTAAGATTTTGAGCCAGAGGTAACCCCACGGAATCGGGCAGCAGCTGCCGCCTTAGCGGGCCCGCAGGGATTGTTGACAAGTGCCGTAGAAAATGCTACAATCCTAATACCGATAGCGCTGAAATCAGCTTGCTTTTGAGTTCATCGCCATCGGTGAGATACGAAAGCATTTTCGTAGGTGCTTGTCAACAACAGCGGACATTTAAAAACACTTAATATTTGTTATTTATTTACAGAAGGCAAATTTACAGAAAGAATTG
>JAFSVK010000094.1 GCA_017444985.1 Bacillota bacterium | reverse complement strand
GCTATTGAAGTAAAATTGAGATATCTTGTTCGAGGACCGGGAAATGGCTCGAAGCCAATGTAGAGCATTGGTGAGAGACATTGACGACTAACCTTTGCAAGATAGCCAATTTTACGATTTATGAGTTTTTAGAGGTTCCCTTTATTGTTTAGTCGCATAAGCGACGCTACCTACATAGTTGTTGAACATATATTGGAGATAGCCACCGCACAGGTCGTCGTATATACCTACGTTGCTTTCTATCACCCAATTATCATCTTTTTTAACAAAGTTAAAAACCGTATTTTTTTCCACTCTTTCAAGGTCGGGGGAGGAAAGTTTTTCCGTTATAAGCTCATCCAAAATAGCATTTGGATCTGCCTGTTCTCCCGCCTCTAAAAGTCTGTCTTTATATTCGTTTACGATTTGAGGCATAAGTTTTTCCATATTTATGGTCTTGCAATTTACAAAAACATTTATGGCTGTTTCCGTAGCCTCGGACTTTACTATCTCATACTCCAGGTCTTCCGCCACAGCTTCAAAGAGCCTTTTGTTAAAGGCGTTGTCGGATCTGTAGGCATCTGCGTAGTAAGCATCCCCCGTATCCGTAAGCTCGTACATACTTTGGAAATCCAGGTCTTTAAAATACGTTATAAAGCTTTCTACCGTTGCCTCTTCCTTCGAGGTGTCCACACCTTCCACCACCTTATTGGCATCCTTTACCTCCTCTTCGCTTGTTACCTTAGCGGCACAGCCCGAGAAGATAAGCATGGAAAGCACAAGGCAAAGTATTGTTTTTTTCATAATATTACCTATATTTTTCTATAGCCTTTTTAAAGGCGGGAAGGGATCTTTCCACCTTTTCCTCCGATACACAGAAGGCTATTCTGAAATATCCGGGGCAACCGAAGGTAGAACCGGGCACCACCACAAGGCCAAACTCTTTTGCATCCTCACAGAACTTTTTATCATCTTCAATGGGGCATTTGGGGAACATATAGAAAGTACCCTTAGGCTCCACTATCTCATATCCGTATTCCGTAAGTGCCTTGTAAAGCTTTGCCTCGTTTCTTTCATATACGGAAAGGTCGGCAGTCTTGTCTGCCACCCTCATTATGACCCTCTGCATAAAGCTGGGGGCATTTACAAAGCCCAATATTCTGTTGGCTACCGTCATAGCACCTAAAACTTCCTCAAAGTCGTCTATTTCGGAGGGTATTACAAGGTAACCTATTCTCTCCCCGGGAAGGGAAAGGCTCTTGGCGTAGGAGTAACCTATAATGGTGTTGTGGTAGAACTTAGGCACAAATACCGCCTTGTTTCCGTTAAAAACTATTTCCCTGTAGGGCTCGTCGGTTATAAGATATATGCTTATACCATACTCCTTTTCCTTTTCAAGAAGTATGTCGGCTGTCTTTTTAATGTCCTCTTCGCTGTAGAGGGCGCC
Organism: Bacillota bacterium; assembly: GCA_017444985.1. Classification (GTDB taxonomy): domain Bacteria; phylum Bacillota; class Clostridia; order Lachnospirales; family CAG-274; genus UBA3680. The sequence goes on along the minus strand of JAFSVK010000094.1, from coordinate 5,975 downwards.
TGTGGGGTTGTTGGGGGAGTTAAGTATAAGCGCCTTTGTTTTGGGGCTTATCTTTTCTCTCAGCTCTTCAAAGTTTACGGAGAAATTCTCGGTGTCGGGGCTTACGGTCACCTGTACGCCGTCAACGTTACTTATATAGTTTTTATACTCGCCAAAGTAGGGAGCTATAACAACTATCTCATCTCCCGGGTCTGTGATAGCCTTTAATGCCACATTCAAACCACCTGCGGCACCTACCGTCATTATAATGTTCTTTTCCGTAAAAGAAGAAGAATTTTTTTGGTTTATAGTATCTGCTATGGTCTTTCTTACATCCTCATAGCCTGCATTATTCATATAGCTATGTATAAGCATGGGGTCTTCGGTCTCTATTACCTCTTTCATAGCCTCTTTTACATCCTCGGGGGGAAGTATGGAAGGATTACCCAGTGAAAAATCAAAAACATTTTCCTCGCCTCTTTGGGCTATCATCCTCTTACCCTCTTCAAACATGGCTCTTATGGCAGAACTGCCTGCCACCAACTTTTTCATTTTTTGAGAGATCATTTTTATTCCTCCCTTATAAGATCTCGTATAGTCTGCATGGATATGTCGCAGCTTTCCAGCTCGTCGGCACATCTTTTAAGCTCTCTCACTATTATATTTGTATTTTTAATATCCTTTTTGTACTTCATTTCATGTTCAAGGCTTGCCCATGAATCCATGGCAATAGTCCTTATCTGTATTTCCGCAAAGTACTCTCCCGGGGTATTCCCCTCTATGTCCTCGGCATCGTACTCAAACTTTATGATAAGGTGGTAGCTTCTGTAGCCGTTGGGTTTGGCATTTGTAACATAGTCCTTTGCCTCCTCCACCTTCACACCCTCCGCAGAGGTTATCATATCCGCAAGCTTGAATATATCATCTCTGAAGCCTGTTATTATCCTCAGACCTATGGCATCTTTTATAAGTTTCAAAGCGCTGTAGGGTTCTTTTTTATAACCCTTTCTCTCGCACTTTTCTTCCATACTTGCCTCGTCCTTCACCCTGTATATAAAATGCTCATACAGAGGATGGCCCGTTTGCTTTTTTGCCTGTTCGTTGTAGTGGGATATATTTCCCACCAGCTCTTCCATAGCCTTAGGCAGAATATCCTTCCACTCTCCGTAAATACTCATTTTTTCTTACCCTTTTTGGTGGTCCTGTGTACTTCGGTCTTTTCCTTGGATATATCCTCTACTTCTTTTTTAATTCTTTTATTCTCTTCCGTTTCGGAGGGCTGTATGCTCTCTTCCGCTTTCTTTTTTATGTACATGGCAAAAGCCACAAAGATAGCAAAAGATACTACCGATACGCCTAAGCCTGCCCAAATACCTTGAGGCTTAAAGTCAAATACAACGGTATGCTTTCCCGAGGGTATCTCCACACCTATAACACCGTCATCGCCTATGGAAAGCTTGTCTGTCTTTTGACCGTCTACCTTTACAGACCAACCGTCAACATAAGGTATGGAGGTGAAAAGCACTCCGCCCTTGCCTCCGTCTACCTCACCTTCTATATGAGTATCCTTGAAGGTGGTTATGCTGTAAGTCCTTTCATTGAGCTTGTCATAAGCTCTTTGGAATACTTCGTCATTATAACCTGCGGCATATACTTTAACGGTACCGTTCTTTCTGTAGGTCTTTTCGAACTCACCTTTGTTTGTAAGCTCAAAGTTTATATTTACGATATCGCCCTTTTCGACATTTCCTATATCGAATAAACTCTTGCCCGCACTTAACTCTCTGTCCTGAGTTTGTATCCTCTCTGTGCCGTCGGCTCTTGTTGCCTTATATTTTACTCTCTTGGCATTGCCCGCATCAACATAAGCAAAAAGATACTGATCCTCTTTTATTTTAATATCTATATTTACGGTAGGCTTAAGAGGTAAATTAGCGGGTTCCGTAAGCTCGTACTTAAATTCGTTGTCGTTTATCTGATCCGTTATTTTAAGGAAGGTAGTGTTTACATCGTCAAGAGGTACGGGAATAAACATATCCTCCTTCACATCCGTTGCCTTGTGTACAAAGTCGTTCTGTACATCAAAGGGCATGGAGTCGGTAGTTTCCCACTCCTCTACAGCCTTATCCGTCATAAAGCCTAAGGGGAGCACTCTGTTGTTTTTATATACCCAAACGTTTCCTATACCGTCCTCATTTTCAAACTTGGATACCAACTCGTAGTTCTGATTTGTTATAGCACCGTTGCCGTCGTTATCAGCCTTGTTCATAACATACTTCATATCGAACATGGCATCTATAAGGGTGGTAGGGTCGTAGTATCTGTAGCTGTTACCCGTTGCGGCTATACCTAAGTTTCCTATAAAGTTGGATATTCCGCCCGGTGCAAGGGAGGAGAATATGGAAAAGCCGTTGTAGTGGTAAAGGGCACCGTCGTTTATGGTGGTAAATCTTCTGAACTCGCTTCTGTAGAAGGGGTCTTCTTCATTTTCATCTATGTATTTAAGAGCTTCTTCCGTAGCAGGTATGTATTTTGTATACTCCGTTCTTGATGTTGTCCTGTCAAGACCTTCGAAGCTTGAAAAAGCACACTCGGATATGGCAAAAACAAGGAATATATAAAATAGTACGCCGTATTCTCGTTTTTCGCTGTTGTAATATATGTTTATTATCACCACATATATTACCATAGCAATAATATTTATGAGTATGTCGGTGTCGGATAATACTCTGTCTATATCCGATATATTTCTTACAAGAACATATTCCGTAAATATTATAACACATACATATATTACAGCCGCAATGTTCATAAATGCCACATCGCAGTCTTTAATGTGTATAAAAGCCTTGTAGGCAGCAACTATAAGTATAAAGCTGTATATAAACGTATATCTGTGAGGCAGGTTCGAAGGGAAATGGGCACCGTGTATAAGGTAGTCCAAAGGCTTTACGCAGGCACATAAGAGCATGAATAAAAGCAAGAGAACATAGCCCACCTTCTCTTTTACCGATATTTTCTTGTTGGAAAAATACAGAGGCAAAAGCATCATAGAGAGTATTCCGCTGAAAACGTTGGGAAGGTCCTCATTTCTTGCAAGTACAACAGGTCTTGCCCCTATAAAGTGGTTGGTTATAAGCTGGTATATGTTTTTGTAGATCTCAAAGGAAGGAAAGCCTGTGTTACTTGTATCCGTATGGCTTAAGGCTATGGCGGTAGGTATCGTAAGGAACATGGAGATACCGCCTGCAAGTACGGAAAGTATGGCAAACTTTATCGTTCTGTCCACGATCTTATCCATATTCTTTTTGAAAGAATAGTTGGAAAAAAGTACCACAAGGTAGTACAGCGCCGCAAATACACATACCAAGAAAGCTATATAGAAGTTTATAAGTATTACAAGGGCAAGGGAGAGGCAGTAAAGCTTTACTCTGCCCTTTAATACCAATCTTTCTATACCCATAGCCACCACGGGGAAAAGTGCCACAGCATCAAGCCACATGACATTCCAATAGTAGCCTGTAAGGTAGGCTGTGAAAGCATAGAACAAACCGAATATAACTATACTTATATCGTTTCTGTCAAATCTCTTTTTTAAATAGAAAGAGAAAAAGGCGGAGCAGAAGGCTATTTTAATGAGTATGAAAAGCGCCAGCGCCTCGGGCAATGCCCCTTGTGTAAATGTAAGTATGAGTATACTTATAGGGCTTGCGGTATAGTATGCCATCTGTGTAAAGAACTCTTTACCAAGGCCGCCTTCCCAGCTGTAGAAAAGACTCTTTCCCGCAAATATACGGCTTCTTAGCTCCTCATGAAAGGGAGCATACTGATGATAAAGGTCTACTTTAAGAACTATATTTTTTCCGAAGGGGAAAACTCCCCTTAACATATAGGAAAAAAGCATAATAGCAGCAGCTATAAGGAAGGATATTATAATGAACCTGTTTTCATACATCCACGCCTTAAAGCCACTTTCTTCGGAGGTCTTTTCCGCCTTTATGCCGTAGCTTGTAAGGCTTGCATACTCGGGATAGCCCTCCTCTTTTCTTTTCTTTCTTCTATTGACACTTTCAGACATTTTCCGTCTCCTTCTTTTTCTTGAATATAAAAAGTTTACTGAAAAAATAATTCATAAGGGTTATTGCCACCTGAGCCAAGAGCTTACATATAGCATCGTTAAAGCCTAAAACTATGGCTGTTATCCACATCCAAGCCGTTTCAAAGCCGAAGGAAAATAATCTCGCACCCACAAAAGAAGCTATTTCTTTTATGATGACTTCCCTCTTCCAAGACTTTGACTCAAATACATAGAGCTTGTTTGTAACGTAGGCAAAAGAAACCGCCAATACCCAGGATATAACATTTGCCACCATTATGGAGGCATCTCTTCCCATCACACCCATAAGAAGCCTTTGGGCAAGGAAGTAGCTTACATAACTTACTATTGTTGTAAGCACACCGAAGATAAGGTAGCTTATAGTTTCTTTGTTAAATATTTTTTCTTTCAGCTTGTTCATTTATTATCACCATAATCGTCTTCGGGGTCCTCTATGTTGGTCTTGCCTATAATGTATATGGGTCTTCTCTTCACTTCTATATACATTTTTGCTATATACTCACCCACTATACCTATGGAGAGGAGTATCATACCACCCATAAAAAGCATTACAGCCATAAGAGAGGCATAACCGGGGGCATCTTTTCCGAAGGCAAGGGTGTGTATTATTATACCCAAAAGATACATAAAGGAAACACCCGATATTAAAGAGCCTATGAAGGTGGCTATTTTTAAAGGTGCCGTTGAAAAGGCGGTGATACCCTGTACGGCATATTTAAAAAGTGACCAAAAGCTCCACTTTGTTTCTCCCGCGGCTCTTTCCACATCCTCAAAGCTTATCCATTTGGTATCGAAGCCTACCCAACTGAATATACCCTTTGAAAAACGCTGTACCTCGCTTAAGGCTACTACCGCTCTTACCATTTTTTGGCTCATCATACGGAAATCTCCCGCACCGTTTGGCATATCTACATCGGATATTTTGTTTACAAAGCCGTAAAACTTATTTGTAAAAAACTGTCTTAACTTGCTGTCATTATCTCTTGTGGCTCTGTTTGTGGCACAACAGTCATATCCCTCTTCCATAACGGAGATCATCTGAGGTATAAGAGCGGGGGGATGCTGAAGGTCCGCATCCATTATAAGAACATAGTCCCCTTTTGAGTTTTTAAGTCCCGCATACATAGCCGACTCTTTACCGAAATTTCTTGAAAAGGATATGTATTTTACTCTTTCATCCTTTTCCGCCAGTTCCTTCATAATATCTAAGGTCCTGTCCTTACTGCCGTCATTCACAAACATAAATTCAAAATCATAGCCTTGAACCGAGTTTATGACCTTTGCAGTCTCCTCATAAAACATAGTAAGAACAGCCTCCTCGTTGTAGCAAGGAACTATTATATTTACTTTCATATTTTTCACTCCATAAATATTGCGCCTTATCAAAGTGTGAATTGAAATATTTTCACCATATATGTATTTTGAGCATATTTCTCAAAAATCTCGGGTTATTTACGGCACACAAGCTTTATTTTACAACAAAACACCCTATATTTCAATAAGAATTTAAGGTATTTAATATTTTTCATATTTTTTTTAATAAAAAACAGGCTTTTACAAAGGTTTACAAACAGCCGAAAAAAGTGGTGCCAATGCACCCAAATCCCACATGCGGTAACTTCCCCCGTGGATACATCAACACCCAAGCCTCGCCCGAACAGCTACAGCCGACAGAAAAGTGGCAACTGTGGCTGACGGAGAAGGTTTTCGGCGGCACAAAAAATTTTGCAAACATAGGTGTTGGTTGCTCAATTGTCAGCCCTTCGGGCTTCCTTCCCCTCCCGGGGTGGGTACCTCTCCTGTGCGACTTTCGTCGCACTTCCTCCCCTTTCAGGGGAGGCTTTTCCGCTGTTTCGAGTTTTGTTTTTATTTCTTACCT
>JAFSVK010000093.1 GCA_017444985.1 Bacillota bacterium | reverse complement strand
TTCTATTTTTTCGGGCTCTGTCTCGTACAGGCAAAGCAATGATGTCATCGCGTTCTTTGCCCTTTGTATTTCTTTCAGATATATCAGTGATTCATCGGTACAGTCAACTACATAGGTCTTGCAGTTATTTTCCGAAACACCGTGTCTGTTACAGCGGCCGTTAGCCTGCACAACATTATCAAGCCCCGCTTTAAAACGAATGACGTTCTCAAACGATACATCAACACCCGCCTCTATTACCTGTGTTGCTACACACAAAACTTTGCTTCCGTCATTCAGAGCGTTATAAAGCCTGTCCAGCATTTCCTCACGATGCTTCATACACATAGATGCCGAAAGATGTATCATAACAAATTCATCTGTCTTTAGCTTATTATATAAATACTCCGATTCGCTCTTTTTATTGCAGATCACAAGCGTGCTTTTGCTGTCACTGCATATACCGCTTATAAATTCCGGCAGCTGTTCGAGCCTGTAATTTCCACCGTTTAAAATGCTGCTGCGTTTAAATACGGCTGAATAACGTTTTTCCTGCTCATCGGACAACATTGACACAGGCGATATAAGCATTTTATGCTTAAGCTCGCCAAACGAGGGCTGTGTTGCCGAACACAAAAATACCGTTGTGCCGCAAACCCTGTTAAGAAAATTCACTGCCAGGTCAAACAATGACAACATTTTCCACGGCACCGATTGTACCTCATCAAGAATAACAATACTGTTTTCCAGTGCAGAAAACCTGCGTATTTGTGATGTTTGCCCGCCAAAAAGCGTATTTAAAAACTGCACAAGCGTGGTTACGATTATAGGTGCATCCCATGTTTGTGTAAGTAGTTTTGTTTTATTTGTATCATCAGCCTCGGGAACATCCTCCTCCGATATAATATTGGAATGATGCTCCAAAACCTTCGATGCATCGCCCACAGCTTCTTTTATAACAGCCGCATTTTGCTCCAATATACTTATAAGCGGCGCAATATAAATTATTCTATGCTTTTTATACTGCTTTGCATGGTACAGTGCCAACCTCAGTCCCGACAATGTTTTGCCTGCACCCGTCGGCATTTTTAATTCATATATATCCGTAGGGTTTTTTGAAAAATCTTTGCATATATCCGATAATTCTCCGCGTGCTTTTTGAATTGGAGTTGCATTTTCCTTTGTATGTATATATTTATCCGTATTATCTGTCAACACATCCCAAAGTTTTTCCGTACCAGTGTCCTGTTTTAAAGTATAAGGATAATTTCCCGACATAAAATTATATGTATCTGTTCTGTCCCCCTCTATCACCGCAGATAAAACCAATCTTGCAAGCAAGCCCAGATAAAAATCAAGTTCCGTATCGTATATATCATTTCTTATTTCCCCTTCATCTGCCATTTTACCCAATTCGTCCAAAAACTTACCAATGCATCTTTCTGTTTCTTCGGCTGCTTTATCAAAAAGTTCTTCCGTTTCTTTTTTGCCTGTACATTCCTCGAATAAATGAGATATTGCCGTTTTATCAAATTGAGGCTGATGCTTTTTTCTGTGTTCAAATCCATTTTCTTTGTTCTCGGAAACTATATCAAAAAGTCCGTGATGTGCTCCTATCGCATATGAAATTATCTCTGCTGTCAATTTCCGATATGTATTGTCTGCTGAAAAGAAATTTTCAAGTATATATGAACATCCCGCAAATGAATGTATTACGCTGCCTTTTTTTACCTTTTCATTGTTAGCCGCAGCAGAAATATAGTTATTGAAATCGTCCGTAAATTTCCCCGCATCGTGTAGCAATCCCGCAAGATATGCTGTATTGTAAAGACCGATATACTCAAGCCTTTTTCCTGCGTTTAATGCAGTATTCCTTGAATGTTCATCGCAAGTCTGTTTTTTGTTGTTTTCGTTAATATGTGCTATATACATATTTTTCACCCCATTAGCTTTATCATAGTATCGCATGATTTAAAAAATGTTAAATATATTTTATATGATATAAAATGGTATTTCAATACTTTCAAAAAAATCCTTTGTATATTTTCAAGTATAATATGTTTAATGTCCAATAAACGTCACATAAAATAAATTTGTGTTGTTTTATTAATGTTATATTATTGACAAATTCGAAATTGCATTTTTATACAAAAAATACTTATAACACTATATATAAAACTATATTTGTTAATTTTTAAATTTTAATAAAATTGAATTTTACAAAAGAAAAAAAGTATTAGCAACAGATACTAAAATTTTCATTTGGCGAAAATGAGGATGGGAAAATCGAATTTTTATACGCAGATGCTAAAATTCGATTTTTCCCTTTTAGATTTCAGTCTATAATTTATAATTTACATTTTACTCCCTTTTAATTTTAATTTAATAAAAGACTGTTAAAATCTATATCATCCAAAAAATTAAAAGGGAGATGTGAATATGAAAAGAAAGATAACAGCAATTTTGCTTATAACATCACTTTTATGTGCCAACACCCTTGCCGCTATGTTGGGGGATCTTGACGGTAGCGGTGATATTACCGCAAAGGATGCCTCTATAGCTTTAATGATGGCATCGGGTACGGAGGCTCAGGACCTTACGGGGGATGTAAACGGTGACAACACCGTAAACTCAAAGGATGCCTCTCTCATACTTCAGTATGTGAGTGGTAGTATTTCAAGCTTTCCTGCGGAGACCGCAAGTGAAGCTACCACCTCTTCTTATGTTGAAGGCACCACAGAGGCTACTACCGAGGCTGTTACCGAAACCACAACAGCCATAACCTACGAAACAAATATAGTACTTGCAGACGGTGCTTCCTACTCTGATAACGGAGGTGTGGAGATAGACAACACAAACAATATCATAACCATAGTAAACGGAGGTACCTACACCTTTAGCGGCAGTCTTTCAAACGGACAGATCGTTCTTAACTCTTCCGTTGATACCGTTATAGAATTAAACGGTGTAAATATCACCAACCTTACAGGACCTGCCATATACGGCATAGACGGTGATATGGATATATCCGCAAAGAAAGGCAGTGTAAACTACCTTGCAGACGGTACTTCCTACACAGACCTCAATGAAGACGGCGAGCCCGATGCCTGTGTATTTTCTCAGGACAGGATAAGTTTTAAAGGCAAGGGCACACTTTACATCACAGGTAACTACGGAGATGCAGTAGGCGGAAAAGACGAGGTGAAGGTAAAGAACCTCAGTCTTAATATCACAGCGAAAGACGACGGTATAAGAGGAAAAGACTATATACAGATCACAAGCGGAACTTTAAATATAACATCTACGGGGGCTGCTGTAAAGTCTACACAAGGTTACGTTACCGTAAATGAGGATGACGGCACCTCGACCCTTACCCTTAACGCACAAGGAAAAGGTATAAAAGCGGAAACGGAGTTAAATCTTGACGCAGGCACCTACAACATAACATCTACGGATGATGCCATACACTCCAACACAAATGTTACTATAGACGGTGGCACCTACACCATATCCTCGGGAGATGACGGTATACACGCCGATGCCGCTTTAAATATAAACGGCGGAGATATAAACATCACAAAATCCTACGAAGGCTTGGAAGCTACAGACCTTACCGTAAACGGCGGTAATATAAGCCTTAAAGCAAGCGATGACGGCCTTAATGCCGCAGGCGGAAATGACTCCTCGGGCACAAGCGGAAACGATACTCAAGACACTTGGTCGCCCACAAGACCCGGTTCGGGCTTTGGAGAAAGCACCTCTACCGGTACTCTTGTTATAAACGGCGGTACACTTTTTGTAGATGCGGAAGGCGACGGCCTTGACTCCAACGGTGACCTTACGGTAAACGGCGGAGAGGTCGTTGTTGCGGGACCCACTACAGGTGGCAACGGATATTTTGATATAGGCGACAACGGCTGTACCTTCCTCTACAACGGCGGTACTCTTGTAGGCTACGGTACAAGCGATATGTTAGTTTCCCCTTCCACCTCCTCAAACCTTTATTCCTTGGTATACGGCGGAAACTTCTCATCGGGTACCACCCTCACCCTTGCAGATGCAAGCGGAAACATTGTAGGCTCCGTTAAGACCCAAAAACAAGGCGGTGCTGTAACATTCTGCCTTGAAGGTATTACAGCGGGTAAGACCCTTACCCTCTACTCGGGCGGAACGATATCGGGTTGTGAGTACGACAGTTTGGGTTACGGTACAGGCGGTACAATAACAGGTGGCACCGCACTTGGAAGTGCTACAATATCACAAAAAGTAACTACAATAGGAACCTCCTCACAAAGCGGTCCCGGTCAAGGTGGACCCGGTCAAGGCAACAGACCATTCTGATACACCCCATAATAAAACCCACGGTAGGCTTACAAAAATAAGCCCCGTGGGTTTTTTTTATTCTACCAACACTTCCAACTTTACACCAAACAGTTCTCCTAATTTTTTAAGTTCTATATCCGTTACAAATCTTTTCCCCGCTTCTATTCTCTGTATAGCATTCTTATCCACATCAATACCTATAAGCTGTAGCCTGTCTGCCAACTCTCTTTGAGAAATCTTAAAGTGCATTTTTTAAGTCTGATTTTTAAGAAGAGGAACCTCAGCACTTGGACGCCCACGTTGATATTTTGGAATTGTGAAAATCACAAATTCTCAAAACACCCCCATACCGGCTTGCCGTGCTAAAAAAATCAAAAGTGACCTTTCGATTTTAAATTTTTGGGAATTCCCAAACCCTTTTATAAACGCTGTAGTCAATGATATTCGTATTCCGCAGAAATAAATTTCTGCTACATACTCATAACCAACGGAATTGCAAGCAATTCCAAATTCAGTGGGGGCTTGGACTCCCACTGAATTTTAAGTAAGCACCCCCGCTTTAAAAGCGGGGGACTTCCTTAGTTGGTTAAAAATATCATTTCTTGAAAAAAAACGATTGATTTTATGAGCAAATCATTTGTATTTATATCCTGCACGCAAAAACAGACGGCACATTTCGTGCCGCCTGTTTATGAAAAGAACGTGAATCAAATGATCGGTTCATTTGATTTAAGGGCACCTCTAAAAACTCATAAATCGTAAAATTGGCTATCTTGCAAAGGTTAGTCGTCAATGTCTCTCACCAATGCTCTACATTGACTTCGAGCCATTTCCTAGTCCTCGAACAAGATATCTCAATTTTACTTCAATAGCACTTTTTAGAGGTACCCTTAATTTTTACCGAAAAGGTCGTTAAAACTTTCCTTATCGGATTTACCGTTATCGCCGCCGAAGATAAGGCCGCTTGCGGTAATAACATCTTCATTTTTTAATTCCGTTATCATCAGTACGGGACTTTCATATTTTTTAGTCATTATTCAAGCACCTCCTCAACTTCGACAATTTCCGTTTCGGGAACAACAGCCTCTTCCTTGTCGGGTTCAATTGCTGTTTCTTCTTCCTTAACGGGAATACTTTCATTTTCCGTTTCTTCTGTGCCGTAAAGGTCTATTGAATGTCCACTTACGGTTTCGTCTTTAACGCTCATGGGTACAACTTTACTTACCTTTGCGAGTGTATATATTTCGCTCTCGCCTGTTTTCTCGTTGCCTTTAAGGTCAATGGAATAAGGTGTTACTTTTATTTCCGTTGCAGTATCTGCTATCTCATCTATCGTAAATGAATAGATATAATTTGCGTTCTCAAAGTCGCTCACAGTAAAAGCCGAGCCGTCTATAGATGAATAAACGGTGTTTGTGCCTTTGCGTACCTGCTTGCCGTTTGCTTCAAATATAAAACCGACTTCACGATATTTAAGGCTGTCGACGCTTGCGGTAAACATAATGCCGTTTTTACCTGCAATATTTGCTTTTACTGTGGAAATGTCTGCTGTTTTACCGCTAAGATTTGCCTTTAACTTTGTTATATCTTCATCCGAAAGTCCGATACTTTTTATGTATTTTTCGGCAGCTGAACTCAGGTTGATATTTTTTATGTCAGATACCTCAAAAGTTCTTGCAAGGGCTTTGTTTATATTGCTGTTTACAATAACATCATACCTCGCATCATCCGGAGTTATCCCGTAGTAATTATAGAACGACACCATATAATCCGATACAACTTCATCATAACTTGCTCCCATCAAACATTCAATGATTGCAATTGTAAATCCGGCACGGTCTTTGCCTTCTGTACAGTGAACTCCGTATATGCCGGGATTTTCGGCAATGAATTTAAGTCCCTGTGCAAGTCTTTCTTTAAAATCATCCGAATTAAGATCCATTCCCATACTTAAAAATATATGCTTCTGTTCGAAATAATAGGTGGTGTCGTAACCTTCAAAAGCCTTTGCTGTACTTTCATCATCGGCAAGATTTATAATTACATTTATGCCGACTTTTTTAAAAACTGCATCGGCATATTTATTTCTGTTATATTTCGGGTTGACAGGCGAGGCGGATCTGTATAACTTTCCTTGCCCTATGCCGGTTGTTTTAACCATTCTGAAATTGGCGAACTGTTCATCGTTAAGTTCGGGATAATCCGCTCTTTCATTTGTGTAGCTTAACTGATGAAGGATGTATTCATCATAATATCCGCCTGCCGTATTCATAGAAAGGGATACATTTATCGGTGCGGTAACTCCATCTGCAAGAGACCAAACCACAGAATTATCCGCTGCAATGCTTTTTCTTGCAATACCGTAATTGGTAGCAAAATCGCTCATATTGATTGCAAGTAAAACATATTCATCGGAGGTTCTTGCAAAAATAGCCGGACTTCCGGAATCAACATCGGAAAAATTGCTGCATAACGGTAGTTCCAGATTTTGTTCCAAAAAAGAAACATTAAGAACATCTCCGTAGTTATAGCCTGCAGCAAGTATCTCCTCGCATTTAAGCGTAAGGGGAACATTGCCATGTTTTGAGATCAGCGCATCATTGATCGTAGTAGACAGTTCGCTTGCTGCCATAATATTAATCGGTGTAAAAAGACTTGCCACCATTATAAATGTCAGCAGAAATGAAATAATTCTTTTTTCGGTTTTCATCTTTATCGCTCCTTTTCATATTGTGTGTTACAATAAAAATGTCTGCAATATCAAATTATACAGTTTATCGTATAACTTCTATATAAATGTTATCACATAAGAGTTTTTTTGTAAAGAATAAGTTGTTTCATCCATAAAAAAACAGACGGCACGTTTACCGTGCCGTCCATATAGGTTTAAAATCATTTTTTATTTACCGAAAAGAGAGCCAAAACTTTCCTTATCGGATTTACCGTTATCGCCGCCGAAGATAAGGCCGCTTGTTGTAATAACATCTTCATTTTTTAATTCCGTGATTGACAATACGGGACTTTCATATTCCTTTTTCAGCACTTTTGCTTCGCAAAAGCCGGCTTCGCCGTTCGTTCTTCTTAACGATGCGTACATCACTCAAGCACCTCACTTTCCGCAATTTCGATATCGGGCAAAACCGCTTCTTCCTTGTCGATGTTTTCATCAACATTTTCTTCCGCCGTTTCGCTTGTTTCTTCTGTGTTTACATCCAATGCGCCGCCGCTTATTACATCATCGCCCGCTGTTGAATAGCTTTCGCTTTCAACACTCATCGGAACGATCTCTGCGCCGTCACTCATTCTGTTAAGTGCGTAAACTGCCGTTTCGCCCCTTACTTCAACGCCGCTTAAACTTGTTGAATAAGGTGTAACTTTTATCTGTTTTGTTTCATCCGTAATATCGCCTATTGTGAACGAATACAGATAGCCTGCACCCTCAAAGTCCGCAAGGGTGTAGTCCGAGCCTGCTATTGACGAATAAACGGTGTTTGTGCCACGTTTAACTTCCGTACCGTCAGCCTCGAAATAGAAACCTACTTCTTTGTATTTCAGCGTGTCGATGCCTGCGGTAAAGAGTATGCCGTTATCCTCTGCCTTGTTTGCCTTAACATCTTTTGATACGGGCAGTTTTTCAAGGGTAGCAAAATAGCCTGCTGCACCGTTGTCTTCCGTGCCGTCCTCGTAAATTACATAAGTACGGAAAATATAATCGGTGTTATCTTGCAGACCCGTCACTTCCACCAAAACATCTTTCTGAACATCGGCTTTTACCTTTGTAAAACCATCATCGCCGAGTTTTACATATTCAAAACCTATTTCCTTTGCGGC
>JAFSVK010000092.1 GCA_017444985.1 Bacillota bacterium | reverse complement strand
GCTATTGAAGTAAAATTGAGATATCTTGTTCGAGGACTAGGAAATGGCTCGAAGCCAATGTAGAGCATTGGTGAGAGACATTGACGACGTAATCGAGCAAGATAGCCAATTTTACGATTTATGACTTTTTAGAGGTTCCCATAAAGCCTATCGTAAAAATTGTAACCCGTATCATATCTGTTAGCCCAAAAATACCAAAATCCTTCATCATTTGTCTCTATCGGCTTAACGCAGGTAAAGGGGTATTTGAAAAATATATTTTTTATGTTTTCGGAGCTTATATCAATGGGTTTTTCTTTTGTTCTTGAGTATACCAAATAATTTAAATTTTCTCTTTTGTAATCGGTTTGTACAAAATAAAATTTTTGATATCCGTCCGTAGGTGAACCGTCATACATGCATTGAATATAATTTATACCTGTTTTTTGATTTAGAGCTATAAGTTTATTTGCAAGCTCATCATCCATATTGAATATAAGGGCGTTATCGGCGTTATATATTTGAATGTCTTCTTTAGCCTTTGCTTTTAGGGGCATATTAAAACAGGGGGAAGAATAATTATCATTAAGTTCATCCACCTTATTTATAATATCCCTTAAGTCCTCGTTGTATTTTGTGTATAGCTCGTTTATTTGCTTATATGTGGTGTATCGGTTTTTTACCTCTTCACTTAGCATTTTATTGTGTTTTTTATCGGAATAAATAATGAAAGATATTGTAAAACCTATGGATACAAGGAAAACAAAAAATATTATAATATATTTTTTCATGGGAGTTTTGTGCCTCCTTACAGTAGGCTGTTTTTAGGGGCTCTAATTGCCGCTTAACCCCAAGTTTTTTCTTGCGACATTATTTGTGCTTATAATGGGAGCTATTTTTTCGCAAGTCTTCGCATCGGCACATTTACCGCAGTTGTCGTAGTGGTTTTTAAGGGCACACTTGCGTATCTCACATAAATTTTGGCAATAGGGAGTCTTTACACCCTTACCTCGACAGCCTTCGCAGTTTATCATTTCCTTTGTTATTTCAACATTGTTCAAACGGCTCCACAGCTCTGCGGTTTTTTCTCTCAGCTCGTCGTCGTTGTTTTTGGTGGCTATGTAGGCTTGACACTTTTCACAGTCCAAGCCGCAGTATGCAATATTGTCTTTCACGGTATCGCCGCCGTATCACACATCTATGGCTCCCGATCTTACTTCGGCATCTTTTATGCCCTTGTATATTATAAATGAGTTTACAAAATCACCCACTCCCGTAACTATCATACTTATGCCTATCATTATCATGAGGGCGGAGGTGAGGGAGAAGGGATTAAAGAGAGCTACAAGGCCAAGGACAACAGCTAAGCCTCCCACTGCAAGGGGGACTATGAAGTTGCCGCTGTTATAGCGCTTCATGTTAAAGGCGTATTGCAGTTTTACAACTCCCGATACTATAATGGTAAAGCCTAAAATATAGCCTACAAGATCCGCTACTATACTTTGTCTGAAAAACATAAATATGCCCAAAACAATAAGAAGAACACCGCCTACCATACTTTTTTCGGAGTATTCGGAGTTTTTTTGTTCAAGGAAAAAAAGCACCGTATTTCCTATGCCTGCCAAAAGTAAGCCTATGGATAAGATCAAGCCTATGGTGTTTAATGCGCTTCCCGGGTTTAAAACCAAAAATACACCCATGGCAACATATATGCAGGCAGTAAGCATCGTCTGTTTAAATATAGATTTTAAGTATTCCATTTGTTTTCCTCCTTTTTTTCAAGCACCGCAAAGGCTATGGCGTTTTCTTTGGAGTGGGATATGGATATGTGTATTTTTCCGTTTCCAAGCTCTTCGTGTATCCTTCTTGCTCTGCCGTTCAATACGGCATAGGGGGAGCCCGAAGGCATACGAAGTATTTCTATCTCCCTTGGAGAACACCCCGAAAACCCTGTGCCAAGTGCCTTTGCCACAGCTTCTTTTGCCGCAAAATTACCTGCTAAAGTTTCTATATTGTTTCCGTGGAAAAGTTGCAGCTCCGCAGGGCTGTATATCATATTCAAAAAGGTTTTCTTCGGGTATTTGAAGCGGGATATCTCTATAATATCCGTTCCTATTCCTATTATCATAGTATCATCCTAAACCAAAATATCCTCAAGTTTTTTCTTGGGAACATTGTGCACATCGCTTTCGTCTCTAAAGTATTTTACACTGTCGGTGTACTCGCATATACGCACCTCTTCTTTGGGGATACCCAAAGCAAGAACAAGCTCTATATTGTATTTATCCTCGGAAATGCCGAGAAGGGGGAAGAGTTTTTGCCTGTTTATATTTCCTATCATACAACCTCTGTAACCCTTGTCGGTAGCGGCAAGCATAATGGTTTGGGCGGCTATCCCCGCATCTAAGGCGCTTCCTCCTTTTATATCCTTATCGGAGAGTATCACTATGTATCCCGTAGGTCTCTCTCCTTCTTCGGGCCCATCCCAATCTTTGTAGTATCCCGCCCAGCCAAGGCAGGAAAATATTTTTTGATTTTCTTCGGGAGTGTTTGAAAGGCGGTACCTAAGCTTTTGAAGGTTGGCACCGCAGGGAGATACCCTTGCAAGGTCCGCAAGATATTTAAGAGTACTCATATTTATGCTTTCGCTCTCGTAAAATCTTCTGTAGGAACGGTTGTTGTATACTATATCTTTAAATTCCATTTCAAAAGCTCCTCCTTTTTATTGTTTTTTGCTGTTTTCCACAGGGGTATTTTGAAGATCTTCATAGGCTTGATATAGCTCCATAAGATCCTCCTCCTGTTTTTCTTTTTCTTCGTATACCGTTTTGGCTTTTACGGCATCGGTACTTACATCTTCCGTGGAAAGCAGGTCTGTAAGTTCTTTTATGCTGTCTTCAAGGTCTGATATCTCAACCTCTATTTTCTTTAAAGCATTTTCTTTTTTACGCTTTTGTGCCGCAAGTTCCTTTTGCTTTTTCCAATCCGCCTTGCTTTCGTTGACTATCTCCTCTGTTTCGCTCTCATAAAGCCTGTCTTTTATTTTTTCCAGGTAGTAATCATAGTTACCCATATATGAGGTGATACCCGTTTTGTTAAGTTCAAGTATGGTTTGGGCGGTGGCATTTATAAAATATCTGTCGTGGGATATGTATAAAAGTGTGCCCGTGTAGTTTTTAAGCACATCTTCAAGTATCTCCTTAGACTCAAGGTCAAGGTGGTTCGTAGGCTCGTCAAGTATAAGGAAGTTGGCGTTTGAAAGCATTATCTTCGCCAAAGACACTCTTCCTTTTTCACCTCCCGAAAGAGATGATATTTTCTTGAAAACATCATCGCCTTTAAAAACAAAGGCAGCCAGTACATTTCTTATTTTGGATGTGTTTAAGTCGGGGTAGGTGTCCGATATTTCCTCTATAATGGTCTTATCACCGTGGAGGGTTTGCTGTTCCTGGTCGTAGTAGCCTATTTTAACTTTGGCTCCCGTTTTTACACTGCCGAAGGAAGGTGAGAGAAGCCCCATTATTATTCTTATAAGGGTGGTCTTTCCCACACCGTTGGGGCCTATAAGGGCTATTTTGTCTCCCTTTTTCACATTAAAGCTGACATTTGAAAACAGAGGCTCAAAGCTGTATGCCATTTCTATATTTTCGCAGGAAAGCACATCGTCTCCGCTTTCTACGGAGGGCTCTATTTTAAAGTGCATTTTGTCGGGCCCTTGGTCGGGAGATGAGAGAAGCTCCTTTTTGGAAAGCATTTTTTCTCTGCTTTCGGCTCTTTTGATGGATTTTTCTCTGTTAAATTCTCTAAGCTTTTTAATGACCTCTTCCTGATGTTTTATTTCTTTTTGCTGACTTGTATAGGCTTTAAGCTCCGACTCGTAGTCTTTTTTCTTCTTTTGCACATAGTAGGTATAGTTACCGAAATACACCTTGTTTTTTGTGTTTTGTATCTCTATGACCTTAGTCACCGTTTTATCGAGAAAATATCTGTCGTGGGAAATTATTATAACGGCACCGCCGTAGGACTTTATAAACTCTTCAAGCCAGCTTATGCTTTCTATATCAAGATGGTTTGTAGGCTCGTCAAGAAGAAGGAGCTCGGGGGATGCCAACAGCACCTTACCCAAAGCTACCCTTGTTTTTTGCCCTCCAGAAAGCTCGTTTATAGGCTGTGAAAATTCATCCTCCGAAAAACCCAAGCCTCTTATCACGCCCTTTACACGGCTTTCGCAGGAAAAACCGTCGGCTTGTTCAAATTCGTGGGAGATGGCAGAGTACTCCTTCATAAGAGGGGCAAGCTCTTCCTCGGTTTTGTTTGCCATACTCTTTTCAAGCTCTCTTATTTTTCTTTCTTTTTCAAAAACATCCTCAAATACACTTAAAAGCTCTTCGTATATGGTGTTTTTACCGCTGACTTGCAGGTCTTGGGCAAAGTAGCCTATTTTGGTGTCCTTGGGTATTATAACATTTCCCTCATCCTTTGACATTTCTCCCGTTATAATCTTAAAAAGTGTGGATTTTCCCGCACCGTTTACACCTATAAGGGCGACCTTTTCTTTGTTTTCTATGTGGAAGGAAATTTTATTCAACACCCTGTTTTCACCGAAGGATTTACTTATTTCGTTAAGTGCAAGTATCAAATCATCACCTCATTTGTTTATTTCTTCCAATGCTCTTTTTAACTGTCTGTCCTCATTTATGTCATAGGGGGCAACATTGTTTATGAGAGTGGGAAGCTTGTAGTCTTCGTTGTTTTCCACTTCGATATCGGGGCTTATACCTATACCGTCTATACATATACCCTTTGGAGTGTAGTATTTTGCGGTGGTTATTTTAAGGGCACTTCCGTCTCCCAGCTCGTAGGTGGATTGTACAACACCCTTTCCGTAGGTCTTTACACCCAGTATCTTTCCTTTGTTATAGTCCTGTATACAGGCAGAGAGCATCTCCGAGGCGGAGGCTGTGTTTTCGTTTACAAGAACTATAATGGGGATATTTATTTCTTTTTCGTCGGATTCTATATATTCTTTTTTACCCTTTTTATCTTCAGTATAGGTTATGGTGCCCTTTGGTATTATGGAGTCTGCAATGGTCGTAACGCTTGTTACAAGGCCGCCTCCGTTATCTCTCAGGTCTAATATAAGTTTTTTCATACCTTTTTTTTCAAGACTCTCATATACCTGTTGGTATTGACCCGGGGTCACATTTTCAAAGTTTCTGAGTATTATATAGCCCACATTTTTATCAAGCATATCTCCCGCTACCGTAGGTACGTCTATGCTTTCTCTTGTTACGGATACATCCTTTTCTTCGGTGCCCGAAAGCACGGTAAGAACTACGCTTGTACCTTCTTTACCGCGTATCTTTTCCACGACCTCCGTTTTTTTATCCATATTTACGGGCTCGCCTTCTACTTTTGTAATGATATCGTCTTTTTTTATACCCGCTTTATCTGCGGGGGAGTTGCTGTAGACCGAGGCTACCTTCATATTGTCATCTTCGTAAGAAAGCTGTATACCTATACCCACATAGTTGCCTTCCGTGACTTCTTTTGAACGGGCATAGCTTTCTGCGGAGTAGTAGGTGGAGTAGCGGTCGGTGGAATTTAATACCATACCGTAGTACAGACCGTCTTCCACTTCTTTTTGGTCGATATCTCCCGCATAGTATTTATTGAGCATATTGTTTATAACGGCGATCTTGAAGTATCTGTTTGTTCCCGAAAATCTCCAGTAAAGAGTGAGTATGGAAAACAAAAGGGCAAGACACAAAAGACAGAAAAATATACCCGATATGAATATGGTTCTTTCGCGTTTTTTTATGTTTTTAATATCGTCTGTTGTTTTATCGGTGGTGTCTTTTTTCATTTCTTTCTCCAACTATATTTTTAAGCCACTTTCCCGAAAGTATTCTGGGAAGGGTGAAGGCTGTTTTTACTACCTCTTCAAGGTATACAAGAGCGAAGGTGATGTATATGGGAAGGTGCAATACGGCAGAGCCTAAAAATGCCATGGGTACACCTACAAACCATACACTGCAGGCATCTGCAAATAGGCAAAACAAGGTATCTCCGCCGTTTCTGAGTATACCGACTATGAATATAAAGTTTACTATTTTAAAGAGCATACCCGCAGATATTATATACAGCATTATTCGGGCGTAGTTTGCTCCAAGACTTCCTATATCGAAAAGACCTATTATATAGGGTGCGGAAACAGCCAACACCACTCCGAAAAATAGGGAGAGTAAAAGGGATATAAGAGTGCATTTAAAGGCAGTGTCCTTTGCCCTTTGTCTATCGGAGGAGCCTAAGGCATTTGCTATAAGTATACCGCAGGCAGTCCCCACTCCCGTACCGAAAACCATAAAGAGATTTTGCACCACACCCGCTACCTGCAGTGAGGCTTGTGCCACGGTACCGCTGTATTTATAGGCTATATTGTATATGCTTGTACCCACAGCCCACATGGTCTCATTGAGTATAACGGGCAGGGCGATCTTAAAATAGGTTTTTAAAAAGGGTCTGTTAAAGGCAAAGTATTCCGTAAATTTTCCGAATATGGGTATCTTTCTTGTATATATAAGTACAAGTTGAAGAAGTATCTCGCAACTTCTTGCAAGCAAGGTACCCCAGGCTGCCCCTTGTACACCCATTTTCATACCGAATATAAATATGCAGTTGAATATTATATTGCTTATAAGGGATACAAGGGTGGTGAGCATAGGCTGAAAGGTGTTTCCCGTAGACTTAAGGGCGGCATTGTTTATAACCGTGAAAGCTGTTAAAAAGTAGCTAAAGCCCACTATTTTCAAATAATTTGCGCCTATTTCCACTACCTTGGGGTCTTTGGAGTATATACTCATAACCGTTTGGGGTATGAGCTCAGCCACAAGGAAAAACAAAAGGGCATCTATAAAAACAAGTACATATCCTATGCCGAGTATTTTTTTTATATTTTGTATATCATTCTTTCCCCAATACTGTCCCATAAACACCGAGGCACCGCTGGCGATACCGAAGGTTATGAGTGTAAAGAGAAAGAATACTTGGTTTCCCAATCCTACTGCCGTAACGCTTTCGGCTCCCAGCTTTCCCGTCATGAATGTATCCATAACGTTTATAAGAGAGTTTATAATATCGTTTAATATTATGGGTATGGAAAGTAGGGCAAGATTTTTTAAGAAAGCTTTATCGCCGAATATTTTATGCACGGGAAAAGTTCCTTTCTTTTACGATTTTGAGCTTACCGGAAAATTAAAGTACACATTGGGGTAGGGCTCTTTTTCTAAAGTGAAGTGCCGCCATTGGCAATCTATAGGTAAAAAGCTGTTTCGCAACATGGCATTTCTAAGTAGCATACGGTTTTGATACTGCTCTTTAAAGCCGGGATGTGAACGCTCACCAAACCAATCAAAGGGACTGCCCATATCCAACTCTTTACCCGTTTTCATATCAAAAAGCGTAAGATCTACCGTACTGCCTCTGCTGTGGCCGGACTTTCCCGCTATATAGCCTCTTGAAAAAAGCTCCTGTTTTGCAAGGTCGGGATAAAAATATGGCTTCATACGAATATCCGTATCTTCTATACCCCACCTTATAAAGTGTTTAACAGCATTTACGGGGCGGTAGGCTAAGTCTGTAGCCCTGTACCGACAGTTCATTGCTTGCATTTTTCAAGGCTCGTGCGGCTTGCTTTGTAATAAGGGTGCAAGGTTCTTCGTATCCGTCTATACGCTCTCCCACAAAATTGTAGGTGGAATAGTAGCGTATTTCCTGTATAACATCGGGTATATATTCCGCTATCAACACAAAATCCGAGGAGTCGTGTATGACCCTGTCGGTATAGTCTTTATTCATATATTTATCTCCTTGGAAAGTCGTTGTTATCTGTAATTATACCCTAATTATACATTCGCAGAGGATTATTTTCAACTGCTTTTTTAGTAAAGATGCTCTTTGGTGGCAGAGGATACTCTAAAGGAATTGGCTATGGCTATGAGAGTTACACCCACATCGGCAAATACCGCAGCCCACATTCCCGCAAGACCCAAGGCACCCATTATTAGAAAGAGTATTTTTACACCTATGGAAAATACTATGTTTTCCATAACTATGGTGTGAGTTTTTCGGGCTATTTTTTTGGCAAGGGGTATTTTTGAAATATCATCCTTCATAAGCACTATATCCGCCGCTTCTATGGCACTGTCGGAGCCTAAGGCGCCCATGGCGATACCTATGTCCGCCATACGAAGTACGGGGGCATCGTTTATACCGTCTCCCACAAAGGCGGTAAGACCTCTTGTGTTTTTAGCTTTTATGTCTTCAAATATATTTAATTTATCCTCGGGAAGAAGGGAGTGGTAGAAAGAGTCTATATTAAGAGTTTGCGAAACGGTTTTGGCGTTTTCTTCCTTGTCTCCCGTAAGTATGTGGGTTTTTATGCCCTCTTTTTTAAGGCTTTCCATTGCGGGGAAACTACCTTGTTTTATATTGTCTTTAAGTTGTATTATACCCTCAAGCCTATTGTCTATGGCTACATACACCGAAAGCGCATCCCTATCCTCCGTGCTTACTTCTATACCTGTTTTTTCCATGAAGGTCTTATTGCCCACAAGTACTTTTTTACCTTCTATATCTGCCGATACACCCATTCCCGCATGGTTTTCACTTGCCTTTATAAGGCTTTTGTCTATGTCTTTACCGTAGTATTCCGTTATGGAAAGGGCAAGGGGGTGGGTGGATGAATACTCGCAAAGAGCACAGTAGTGGAGTACATCTTCTTTTGAAAGCGTGCCCGTAGGCTTTATATCCACCACCTTAAACTTACCTTCCGTAAGTGTTCCTGTTTTGTCAAATACTATTTCGGTGGTTTTATGCAGTGCCTCTATGTAGTTGCTTCCCTTTACAAGTATACCCTGTTTTGAAAAGGCTCCTACCGCCGTAAAAAAGGACAGGGGTATGCTTATAACAAGAGCACAGGGGCAGGATATTATCAAAAATATAAAACTTCTCTCAAGCCAAAGCGGAAAGCTTCCTCCTGTTAAAAGGGGAGGCATAAGGGCTATAAGGAGGGCGAGGACCACCACTGTGGGGGTGTATACTTTGGCAAATTTTGTAATAAAGTTTTCTGCCTTTGTTTTTCTCTCCGCCGCCTCTTCCGTAAGGTGTTTTATTTTTGCGGCTGCGGAAAGGGAGGGGCTTTTTTCCGCTCTTATCTCTATAAGAGTATTAAGGTTTATACAGCCGGAGAAGACTGCGGAGCCTTCTTCTATGCTTTGGGGAAGAGCCTCCCCCGTAAGGACTTTTGTATCTATGCTGCCCTTTCCCTTTACGACGGTACCGTCGGCAGGTATGATATCTCCCGGTTTTACTACAAGGATATCACCTTTTTTTATACTTTCGGCATTTATAAGCTTTATATCATTGCCCACTTTAAGGTTTGCCTTTTCGGGACAAATGTTTATAAGGCTTTCTATAGAGTGGCGTGAGCGCTCTACTGCTTTGTCTTGAAAGAATTCACCTATGCGGTAAAAAAGCATGACCGCCACGGCCTCTACGGGCTCATTTATGAAAAAGGCTCCTACGGTAGCTATACTCATAAGAAAGTTTTCGTCAAATATCTGTCCCTTTGCTATATTTTTAAGGGCTTTTAAAAGTATGGGGGCGGCTATTAAAATATAGCCCGATATTAAAAATATAAGAAAAGCCCCTTCTTTAAGGGAGGTGAAATTACCGTTTAATTTAAAAGCGTATTTTAGTATAAGGCATATTGCAAATATCAGCGTTGATACAATAATAATGTTCTTTTCGGAAAATATCTCAACCGCCTTTTTATTATGGCTTTCCTTTACGGGGGTATGGATATAGCCGCTTTCTCGCAATACTTCCACACCATCCTCCACAGCAAGAACTTCTTTTTTTACCAGTTCAAAAAGTTCATCTTCAAGGCTGAAGGCGTGTTCTATAAGTATATTGCCCGACATAAGATTTATACGGGCGGAATGTATGTTTTCTTTTTTGGATATATTGTTTTCAATTTTTGCCGCACAATTAGGACAGGTGAGGCCTTTTAAAGCGTATTTTGTTTGCATATTTCTACCTCCTCTATTCATATGTGTGTTCAAGACCCATATCTATTATTTTTTTAACGTGATCGTCTGCCAAAGAGTAATACACCAACTGTCCCTCTCTCCTGTACTTTACCAGGTTTGCAAGCTTAAGGGAACTAAGTTGATGGGATACGGCGGATTTTGTAAGACCGAGCATAAGGGCTATGTCGTATACACACATTTCCCCTATGTTAAGGGCGTGAAGTATTTTTACTCTGGTAGGGTCCGCAAAAAGTTTAAACAAGGCGGCAAGAGCCATGTACTCCGAGTCATCCCTTATATTTGGCAGTATCGTTTTTGTAATATCTGTGTTTATATATTGAGTGTCCATATTAACCTCCTACAATAGTTGAGCAATTGTTCAACTGTTATTATATACTTTATTTTTATATTGTCAATGAATTTTCATAAAAATATTCTAAAAAATTTATTGCAGTATATTTGAGTGAATGGTAAAATCGAGAGTACAAGAATAATATTACAAGAGGTTTAAAATGAAACTACCTGTAGAATATGAAAAAAAGATGAAAGCTCTTTTGAAAGAAGAGTATGAAGAATATATAAAAAGTTTTAACGAGCCGAGATATTACGGTTTGAGAGTGAACGAGCTCAAAATAAGCGCCGAGGATTTTGTGAAAATATCTCCATGGGAGCTTACAAGGGTAGATTGGTGCGATACGGGCTTTTACTATGACGGCACGAACCACAGACCCGCAAAGCATCCCTACTACGGTGCGGGAGTGTTTTACATACAAGAACCTTCGGCAATGTCCACGGGAGCCGTACTTGATGTAAAGCCGGGGGACAGAGTACTGGATCTCTGTGCGGCACCCGGGGGAAAGAGCACTCAAGTGGCGGCAAAGCTTAAAGGGGAGGGTATACTTGTTACAAATGATGTAAGCAGTGGCAGATGTAAGGCTCTCCTTAAAAACATAGAGCTTAGCGGTATTAAAAATGCCGTTGTCACAAATGAAACGCCCGAAAAGTTGGCGGAAAAGTTCGAAGGCTTTTTCAATAAAATAATAGTGGATGCTCCCTGCAGCGGTGAGGGCATGTTCAGGAAGGATGAAAATGCCGTAAAAAGTTGGCAGACCCACAAAAGTGAGGATTGTTGCAAGCTTCAAAGACAAATTTTAGCTTCCGCCGCTCTTTTGCTTTCCCCGGGGGGTACCATAGCCTATTCCACCTGTACCTTCGCTCCCGAGGAGGATGAGGGTATGATATCGGAGTTTTTACGGGAGAATAAGGACTTTTCTCTTGTGGATTTTGACAAGACCACAGGCTTTATACAGGGTCACCCCGAATGGGCGGACGGAAATGGGGAGCTTAAAAAGTGCGGCAGACTTATGCCTTATAAAGTAAAGGGTGAGGGCCATTTCCTTGCCATACTTAAAAAAGAGGGGGAAGATATATCTCCCTCCGAAAAAAGTATAAATTTTGTTTCCAAAGACTATGAGGAGTATTACAGGTTTTTTGAAGAGAACCTTAATATAAGCCCCTACGGCAATTTGGAAAAACACAAAAGCGGAGTTATATCCGTACCCCTTGGGGTAGACCTTTCGGGGTTGAGAGTGGTGAGAAGCGGTCTTTACATAGGAGAAATAAAGAAAAATCGCTTCGAACCCAGTCAAGCCTTTGCCATGACTTTAAAGCCCGAGGATGTTAAAAGGTGCGTAAGCTTTAAAAGTGAGGAGGAGGCACTTAAAAGATATTTAAAGGGTGAGACTATAGAAAGCCAAGGGGAGGATGGTTGGTGCCTTGTTTGTGTGGAAAACTTTCCTTTGGGATGGGGGAAAAGAGTAAAGGGCAGACTTAAAAATAAGTACCTACCCGGTTGGATACAGCAATGAAAAGGAGGGAAAATTTATGAAAAAAATACAAAAAACGGCAATAATACTTATATTTTTGCTGTCTTTAACAGCCTGCGGTTCATCTTCAAATGAAACTTTGGAACAAAGTGCAAGTGTTGATATGCAAAGCAATAAAGCCTATACCGATACGGGAGTCAACAATTTTTCATTGGCTTCGGCAGAGGATAATGCAGATGTAAGCGAAACGGAAAAGGGCGGAGAACAAAATGCTACGGATACTGCCTCTGTAACCGACACTTCCGATCTGACCGATGTTATACAAAAGGATATGATAGTCTACAGCGGCTCTCTTTCCGTGGAGACTTTGGACTTTGATACTTCCTACTCTGCCGTTAAAAAACTGTTGGATGAAAACAAAGCCTTTATAGAAAACGATTCCCTTTCCGCAGCCTATCCCACAAAGAGGATATATACCGCAAGAATAAGGATACCCTCGGAAAATTACGATAAATTTATGTCTTCTGCGGGAAATATAGGGGATGTTATAAGCCAAAGCTCCAATGCCGTAAACGTATCCCAAGAGTACAGTGAAAATGCCAAGGCTCTTGAGATCTACGAGGCAAAGGAAAAACGCTATATAGAACAGATCGCCTCAGCTCAAAGCGAAGAAACTGTGATACAGCTTGAGGACAGACTTACGGAATTGCAGGTAAATATTGCAAGGATAAAAACAAGAATGTCACAGCTTAAAACGAATGTGGCTTACAGTACCGTAGATCTTACACTTTCCGAGGTAGCAAAGATACAGGAAAAAGAAAAGCCGGGTTTCGGAAGCAGAATGAAAAAAGTCATAAAAGACTCCTGTACTCTTTTCTTGAATTTCTGTGAAAATGTATTGGTGGTATTTCTGTATTTCCTGCCCTATGCTGTTGTAATATTGGCTGTTGCATTGATAGCGGTACTTTTTATAAAGATAGGGAAAAAGCGTAAAAATAAAAGAATAGAGCAAAAATCTGACAAAAAGCCAGAAAATGGTGTAAAATCGGTTGACTAAAACGTTGTTTTTTGTTATATTGAATAGATGTAGTATTTCAAAGAACATGTGAGGTAAATCTTTTTTATATGAAACTTAATAAAATTTTTTCTATCCTTGCCACAAGTGTGTTTTTATTTTCCTGTTTGCCTGCGACACCAGTGGTTGCCGAAACGGAAGAACAACAAACGGGGGATATTATTATAAACAATGTAGAGGGCGGAAGTGTCAATATGGTACACTCCGAGGCCTGTATGCTTATAGATGCGGACACGGGAGAGGTGATATATGCCAAAAATCCCGATGAAAGGCTGTACCCTGCCAGTATCACCAAAATACTTACAACTTATGTTGCGGCGGAAAACTCATCACCCACCGACGTTATCACTCATACACAGGCATTTGAGGATGCCGTGCCTTGGGATTCCAGCAAGTACTATTTCAATGTGGCGGGGGAGACCTATTCCATGGATACCGCCCTCCACACCATAATGATGTACTCTGCCAACAACGTGTGTGTGGCTGTTGCCAATAAAATAGACGGTGGAGAGGCAAAGTTTGTTCAAAGAATGAATGACACTCTTGCACAGTGGGGTTGCACCAATACTCACTTTGTAAACTCTCACGGCTACCACGATGAAAACCACTACACCACCGCAAGGGATATGGCTACCATAACTTACCATGCCATAAGAAATGAGTGGTTCCAAAATGTGTGGACTTCCCAAACCTATGTTATACCAAAGTCCAACAAAAGCCCCGAAACTACTATAAACACCAAGGTAATGAATATAAATCCCTATTCAAACTACTACTATGAGTACGCAAAGGGATCTAAAACGGGCTATCACGACCATGCCGCCAACACACTTGTTACCTATGGGGAGAAAAACGGCATAAAGCTCATAGGCGTTATAATGAAAGACAGTGGAAGAGATATGGCATACAACGATATGAAGACCATACTCGAATACGGCTTTCTCCATTGCAAGGAAACAGAGGTCTATGACGGAAAATTCACCAAAACCCTTCCCGTAAATCAGCTTATGGGCGAAAATACGGAGGAGATAGGTGCCGCTGTATTATCAGCTACAACACCCATAAGACATATCCTTCCCGATTTTATAGGGGCGGATAAGATCAAGACAGAAACAGATATCCCCAAGACCCTTACGGCTCCCATTAAAAAAGGCGATGTTATAGGTACTTTAAGTGTTAAATACAATGACATTCTTTTGGGAAAGACGGATATCGTTTCAAACAGCGATGTTCCCCTTTTAAGTGAGGCAGAGTTTAAAAAGCTCCATAAGGAAAACCTTAAAAAAGCCAAGGCAGGCTCAAGAAGTGAACTGTTCGACATTATAAAGGTTGCGGGTATAGCCGTGATCGCCGCTATTGTTTTGGTTTGCCTTTTGGTTGCCTCCGTAGGCTCTTCCAAGAAAAAGAAGAAAAAGTATAAAGCCTATTCAAGAAACAACTACAGAAGAAGAAAACTTTCCGAGGGCGATAAGCAAAACGGAAGGTATACCATATACGAAAAAGGTAAAAAGAGTAAAAGATAAAAAAGAGGGTGTGATACTGTTTTCACACCTTCTTTTTATGTCAAAATAATTCTCTGCAGAAATTTTTATATATAAACGATGGAGTTTATCAACAACTTATGGGGAACTCTAAAAACTCATAAATCGTAAAATTCCCTATCTTGCAAAGGTTAGTCGTCAATGTCTCTCACCAATGCTCTACATTGGCTTCAAGCCATTTCCCGGTCCTCGAACAAGATATCTCAATTTTACTTCAATAGCACTTTTTAGAGGTCCCCTTATGAGTAAGGTCTAATACTTATTCTGTATATAAATGACAACTTCAAAATCTTTGTTTTAAAAAGATAAAATTTCGTAATAACTTGTAGGGAACGACCCGCGTGTCGTTCCGCTGAGAACATTTCGGGAAAATTTAAAGGCTACTATGAACGCTTAGTATAAAACCTTGAGTTGAAAGTCGTGAAGAGTTGTGAGTTTTACATGTCGTTGTAAAAAATAACCCTATTTTACGAATATTACAAGATAAAAAACAGGCTATCTTTCACGCATTGTGAGAGACACCCTGTTTTTCATTTTTACTGCATAAGTTTCACAGCATCTTTAAGATCTATATTGTTATCATTGTTTACATCGGCTTGAGATGTTGTTAAAGACACCTTTCCAAAGATGTGTCTTAAAATATAGTAGGCATCAAGATAGTCGGCATTTCCGTCGCTGTTTATATCTCCCTTGAGAGTAGAAAGTGAGCGAAGCTCTATGCCCTCTACAGAGGATATGGATATTGTTTTCTGCAGAGCCTTTTCCTCGTCTGTGCCGTTATTTACAGTGTAGTAATAGCCTGCCGCAGCGGCTGCCACCAGGGGAGCGTTGTAGTCAAGGGCCACCTCGGATGTGGTGTAGTCGGAGGAGTTATCGTAAAAATATGGTGTATAGACACCGGGACCTTGATAATCATCGACTGTGACTGTGGGGCCACCCACCACAGCACCTAAAAGCAAATGTTTTACGGGAGTGCTGTCGTTAGAGAAGGAGTCGGAGTCGTATACGGCACGATGGTGGGATTTTTTAACGCTTTTATCGTTATACCCTACTACAAAGCAGTAGCCGTTTCCATTGTTATAGCCGTTGTTTCCCAAAATATAACTCATCTGTCCTTCTGCCCAATCCGAAAATACATCGGTTCCTCTCAGCTTATCATAGGTAATGCCGAGATATTGCAAGGCAAGATTGTATTTTGTGCTTGCCCAAGGGTTTATAAAAACATAACCGTCGGTTGCCGTGCTCTGAGAGGCGGCTTTATTTATGTAGGTGTATACACTGTTATCTATTACCTCACCATCGGGACTGTAAAGATTTGCAAGAGTGTGTACATTGTTCCAGCAAAGAGGCCAACCGCAATTTTTAATGATATTTACATACCGGTAGTAGGCTGTTTTGTATTTTTCTTCTCCTGTTGCTCTGTAGAGCATAGTAGCCGCAAGAGCGTAATCATCTTCGCAACTGGTTGTATAGTAAAAATCCCACATACCGTCACCGCCTGATTTTTTTTCATGGGTATCGGCATAGTTGAAAAGTGCCTTGGCATAGGTAAGGGCTTTATCGTCATCAAAATTTATGGCATATATGGCAAGGGCTGCCGCAGTTTCGCTGACAACATCGGTACAGGGGGTACTGTCGCTTGTAAATAAGGCTTGTCTTTGTCCCTGTGCACTGTCCTGATCTTCGGGCTTTCTTTGATAGGCATGATCGGTATAGCCGTTTCCCACCTGATAGCAGAAGGCGGTTACATTTCCGCTTTCGTCAAGTAGGGTGCATTTTTCAAAGTATTCCGTAAAATGATCAGCTATGCGTTTGTAGTGGGCGCTTTGTCCCAATTTATCAAATACGTCTTTATATTCGTAGTATGTAAGACCTAAGGTAGAGGCTGAAACGGCAGCGGGTAAGCCGAATTTCACATGGTCTCCCGCATCGTGGAAGCCACCGCTTAAGTCTATGGTCTTACCGTTGTAGGTGATTGTGGAATCAAGGGTATGGCAGTCGTTTCTCCAACTGAACTCGCTCCTTTCGTCTACATCGTTTCCGCACATATTGGCATCGTAGAAGTATAAACTTTCTTGCAAGAGTTTTGCGTAGTTTATATCTACGGGATTTGAGTTAAGGTCTATGGAGTTTGTAAGCTTTCCTCCCGTTTCTCCTCCCGAAGAACTCGAACCCGAGCCGTTGCCCGAGAGGGTAGCGGACATATTATAGCTTGCTGTTCCCGATATGTTTGCTATTTGTACACCGAACTGAACACTATCGTCGGAAGAGGGGAACTGAGTAAGATCCAAGGAGAGACTGCCGCTTGCTCCGTTTGAAAGGCTGTTCCAAACACCGCCGTTTTTCCAGTTTGTACCGTAGGTTACAAAGGGTTGGACCCCGGCTGTGCCGTTTGCTGTGTAATTTGTTACGTTGTAGTTTATATTAAGGGTGGTATAGCCGTTTGCAAGTACCTGTGAAAAGGTACCGTACTGAGACGATTGAAAACGAACCTCGAGCTTACCTTCCATTTCACCCGAAGTGGGTACGGCTACATTTTCACCCGATGCCGATGTCAGTGGGGTAAGTGTCAATGTTTCCGCCGCATATATATTTTGGTACGTAGGTACGAGCTGTATAGGTTGAAAACCTCCTAAAAATGCAGTACTTAACAACAGTGCCGATAATCTTTTAACAAAACACTTCACTTTCTTTTACTTCCTTTTTTTTTCTTTTTTATGCTGTAGCCAAAGAAGCCCAGCTTTTCTCCCAGACTGTAATATTCTCCGTGAGAGTAACATATAGGTAAGGATCTTTCAAAGGCAAATCTGCCGTTTTTATCCATATATTTTTCATCTGCGCAAACACCTACTATTTCCGCCATAAACATAGTGTGAGAGCCAAGCTTCTTTATTTCTGTCACCTTACATTCAAGGTTTATGGGACTTTCGCCTATCATAGGGGCATTAAGGTGTGGGGCTTTTTCCTTTGTAAGGTTCAAGTGTTTAAATTTATCCACATCTCTGCCGCTTTTAACACCGCAAAAATCCGTAGCTCTCACCAAGGCTTTATTGGTGGTGTTTATAACAAATTCTCCGTGTTTTTTAATAATATCGTAGGAGTGGCGACTTTCTCTCAAAGATATGTAAGTCATAGGTGGGTCTGTGTTTATGATACCCGTCCAGGCTACGGTGACTATATTGCTGTTTTCAAAGGTGCCACAGCTTACCATTACCGCAGGCAGAGGGTAGAGCACAGTACCCGCTTTCCATATTTGCTTTGCCATATCATGCCTCTTTTGAGGGTTTATATGCCTCATATCCGCATTCTTTAAAGGCCTTTATACATTCCGTAGACTGTATGTATCCCGAAATATCCTCCGTACCCTCCGAAGCTGTGGAAAGGACACTGAGTTTTACGGTAATGGGCTCTCTGTGTATGTAGGGCTCCGCTACTATAATGGCTTTTACCTTGTCTTCGTTAGCCTTTGCATCACTGCCGAAAAGTACCCCTACGGTGTTGGGGTTGTCATTCATACAGTTTATTTCGGTTTGTGCCGTAGAGCCTCCGTTTATGGATATATTTGAAACGGGGCCTATATTTCCTATGCTCTCAAATATTTTTCTTGTAGCTTGGCCTAAAGCGGTCTGAGAGTCGGGCATGGCAAAATGAGTGCAAGTCTTGTGTACAAGCTCGAAACCTTCGGTCTCATTGGGAGAGTCTATAGGTTTAACAAGTACTATAGGGTTTGACAATATAGGCTTTATATTTTCATCCGTAAGAAGTCCCTTTTCTTTTAAAGCCGTAAATTGATATTCATCTTGCGATATGAGTATGTCAAAGTCACCTGCATTAAGGTTTTCGGAGGTGTTTTCGGATACTTGTATATCAAGTTCGGGATAGAGTATCTCGCACTCTTCCTCTGCAGCTTTAAAGCCTTCTGTCATTGTGGCGGGGCAAAGTATTTTAATTACATTGTCCCGGGTCTCTTCCTCCTGTACAAGGGATACCGCTTCCATAGAGGTAGGCTCTGTGCCTACAGCCTTAGAAGGGTTTGAGGGTGCACAGGCACAAAGTAAACAAAGGGTCAAAACAGAAAGAATGTTCTTTTTCATTTTTTATGGTACTCCTTTAGCTCGTGACTTATGATCTTATCCAAAAATTCTCCGAAAGAGAAGGGGGTTTGAGTGGTAGCACAGGGTATAAGGCTTTTTTCTGTAAGTCCGGGGAGGGTGTTTACCTCAAGCACATATATCCTCTCATCTTGCACTATCATATCAACACAGGCATAGCCTTTGCATTTAAGGGACTTGAAGGTTTTAAATGCTATATTCTCAAGAGTCTGCTTTATGTAGGTGTTAAGGCTTGAAATGTCTGCTATACTGCTTTGAGATGAGTATTTGTCGTCATACTCAAAGAGCATACCTTTTTTGTTTATATCAAGAAGAGAGAGTATATTTATACCGTTTTCATCCTCATACACGCAACAGCTTACCTCATTGCCCTCTATAAACTTTTCAATGAGTATATCATCGTCATAGTTTGCCATAGCCGAAGAAAGGGCTTCTTTAAGGGCATCCATATTATCCACTAAAGTTAAGCCTATACTTGAACCGCCACGGTTTGGCTTAACTATAAGAGGGAAACGAAGCTCGTTTATTTGTGCCTCGAAGGAGGATATATTTTCTCCCCTTCTTATTATAATGCCGTCGGGTACCTGTATCTTCTCGCTTTTCAGAACGGTTTTTGCCATGAACTTATCCATACAGAGGGCACTTGAAAGGACTTTACTTCCCACATAAGGAATACCCAAAGTGTGTAGAAAGCCTTGTATGGTGCCGTTTTCTCCTCGACCTCCGTGTAAGGCACTCAGTACCACATCGGGGGGATTGTTCACAAATTCTTTTATCCAACCCCTGTCCCCTGTTTTGGGCAGTTTGTAAAGGGTGATATCGTATTTTTCGTCATCAAGATATTTCAGTATATTCTTGCAGGATCTTTCGGATATTTCGTTTTCTATACTCGTTCCCCCGAAAAGTATTCCCAATCTTATCCTGTTCAATATTATTCCTCCTTTTTCTCCTTAAGGGTACCTCTAAAAAGTGCTATTGAAGTAAAATTGAGATAGCTTGTTCGAAGACTAGGAAATGGCTCGAAGCCAATGTAGAGCATTGGTGAGAGACATTGACGACGTATTCGGGCAAGATAGCCAATTTTACGATTT
>JAFSVK010000091.1 GCA_017444985.1 Bacillota bacterium | reverse complement strand
TAGAGGAATAATGAGAGAGCCGCCGCACACTTTGGCACTTTTGTCAAGTGCTTTTTTGAAATTTTAATATTTTTTACATAAAAAAAGTTTTAGACCCTTTTGGAATCTAAAACTTAAATTCTTAACTTAATGACATTGGGTCCCCTAAACTAAAACTACCAATTGAGAGGCTCTTTTTATGTCTAAAAAATTTGATATAAAATCTTTTGATATAAAAATATTTAAGATCCTTTTATTTGCATATCTTTCATGTGCGGCTATCACTGCATTTTTGCAAATGAATACCACAAGTATAATGGCATTGTTCTTTTTTGTTGCCCTTTCTTATATGTTTAAAATGAGAAGCGGCACTTCCGAGAAAAAAGTGCGTATTGCATCGGTATTTTGCGGTGTGATGTTTTCTCTTTTTATTTGTATGTTTAAACTTAGGTGGTTGATAGAGCAGAAAAGCATTTTCATTTTTCTATCCATGCCCATAGGTTTGTTTTTGTTTTTTGAAGGTTTTACAAATATAGTATATTCTCGGTTGAAAGATGTTTGTCTTTGCCTTGATACCGACAGAAACAAAAAAGCGAAGGTATTTTTTATTTCCATGGCGGTAATGTTTTTAATGTGGATACCCCATTTATTAAAATATTATCCCGGCAATATAACGGTGGATTCTCTGCAACAGCTTAATCAAGCCTTCGGGAACGATCCTCTTTCAAATCATCACCCTATATTGCATACCGTCATTATAAAATTGCTTGTGGGTATAGGAAAGGCGATCTTCGGCGATATGCAAGGAGGCGTGGCTTTCTTTTCGGTTTGTCAAATGTTAATGCTTTCCGCTGCATTTTCTTATTTGGTGGTCACGCTGTACGGTTACGGTTACAAAAAGATCGTTCTTGTTTTTGTGGTGTTGTTTTACGCCGTACCTGCATATCACGGGGATTACAGCATAACAATGTGGAAGGATATTTGGTTTGCGGCAGCCGCCGTTGTTTTTTGTACCACATTGTGGCGATTGATGATAAGCCTTGAAAAAGACAACAAGATTCCTATTTTCGAGGGAATAATGCTGGCATTCAGTGGGCTTGGCTTTTGCTTATTGAGAAGTAACGGCTTATATGCCTACGTTTTTATGTATGTAATTTTTGCCATAATTTATGCTAAGAAAAATATAAAGGTCGTTACCTTGGCTACGGGAGTGCTTTTTGCTGCGGTCGTCATACACGGACCGATATACAGCTCTCTCGGGGCACAGCCCTCGGAACCTACGGAATCTCTTGCCATACCTCAACAGCAACTTGCAGCTGTCATAAAAGAAGAGTGTGAGCTTCCTCAAGAATATGTGGACTCCCTTTCAAATCTCATATCCGTAGAGGATGTAAAAGCATTGTACGCTCCCAATAATGCGGATAGAATAAAGTGGCGCATAAGAGATAACGACGGCGATGAATACATAAAAGAGCATAAGGGTGAGTTGTTTAAAATATGGTTTTTTACGGGTTTGAAACACCCTATAATATATACTCTCGCCTTTATAGACCAAACCTGCGGCTATTACTATCCCGATATACAATATTGGATATATGCCTCCCAGATCGTAGGCAATAATTTCGACGGCCTCAAACAGGAGTGTAAACTCCCCGAAGATTTAAGTAAACTCTATGACAATTGGGTAAATGCCTACAAAAAATACCCCGTTTGGGGACTTTTACATAGCATAGGAACAATGACCTGGGTATGTGTGTTCACCCTCGGTCTTGCATTTTTAAATCAAAGAAAGAAAATGCTTTTGGTATTTATTCCCATAATCGGCGTAATACTTACCATTTTAATGGCATCACCCATTTGGGCAGAGTTCCGCTATGCCTACAGCGTGTTTGCCACAGTACCGCTGTTTTGTACATTACCGTTTTATAAAAAAATATAATTGTGATAAAGCACATTTTGTTTTTTCACAACCCCTTTTTTGATACGACTAAAAACGCTAAATTATAATTTGTGGGTGTACGCTGCCTTTGTGGTTTTGAACGGTGCGAATGGTTCTGCAAACACAGGTATTGGTTGTTCCATTGTCAGCCCTATGGGCTTCCTTCCCCTCCCGGGGTGGGTACCTCTCCGTCACAGCTCCGCTGTGCCACCTCTCCTTTCAGGCGAGGCTACCGTTTGGAGGCTTTCTTTCTGCAATTGCAACACCGCATCAATACATTTACATTTTTGTAGTCCCTAACAATGTATGAAAAGCAAATTCCCTCGCAAAAACCACAACTGCAACAAAGCCTCGCCTGAAAGGAGAGGTGGCAGCTTTAGCTGACAGAGAGGTTCCGCCACAAAGACAAAGTTGTAATTACCAAAACCAATGTCGGAAAAATCAATTTTTTCGCGTAAGCTAAAAATTGATTTGGGTCAACAAATTATAATTTAGATGTTTTGTTTAAAGAGTGTGTGTTCACATTGACAAGTGTGTAAATAATGTGTACAATTGAAGCGTATCTGCATTTAAGGAGGTTTTTTTGAATGAAAAGAGCTTATCCATCTTTTATTGCTAAAGTTAATAATGATTATCTTATATTCATTCCCGATATGAAAATTTACACCGAGGGTACAAGTCTTGCCAATGCTATTGAAATGGCAAGAGATGCCATCGGCCTTAAGGGAATAAATCTTGAAGATGATAATATCAGTATCCCCGAGCCCTCCGATACGGAAAAAGCTGTTGAATTGGCAAAAGAGGATGCAGACGAAGATTTTGACTATTCAACGGGGTTATTGACCTATATCGATGTGGATTTTTCCGAATACAGGAAAAAACACGACAATAAAATGGTCAGAAGAAATGTGACCCTCCCCTGTTGGCTTAATTATGCAGCCGATAAAGCACATCTCAATGTCTCAAAGGTTTTGCAGGAGGCATTGAAGGAAAAGTTAGCGGTAAATTAAGAGTGTGCCATATTGATATTTTAGAAATTCATATAAAAAACTTAAATACTGTTACAAATCACAATAATTCTTAAATTTCTCAACTTTTTATTGCTACACAGTCCATTTTGTGGTATTATTAAGTAAGTAAACCGTCGACCTAAAGGGTACCTCTAAAAAGTGCTGAGGTGCCCTAAAGTAAATACAAGAGGTGATATTATGGAAAACAAAGTAGCCATCATTGCCATCATAGTTAAAAACGGCTCCTCGGTGGAGGAGGTAAACAGCCTTTTGCATCAATACAGCGAAAGGATAATAGGAAGGATGGGCGTCCCCTACAGGGAAAAGGGCGTAAATATCATAAGCATCGCCATAGATGCCCCCATGGATGAAATAAACACTCTTGCAGGTCTTATAGGCAGGGTAGAAGGGGTATCAGCCAAAACAGTAACAGCAAATGTATGAGCCGTTTGTTAAGAGCACCGCTTTTAGCTTACCGTTCCCCTTTAACAACAAAATAATTAAACTTTTCTGATGTTAAAATACTTTAAAACAAAAGCAAAGCGTGAGTGCCCGTCTTTGTACGGGCACTTTTTTTAAGGAGATAATATGGGACTTAACGATACTCCCTTGGGAGAAAGAATACATATAGGTTTTTTCGGTGTGAGAAATGCGGGAAAATCCAGCCTTATAAATGCCATTACAAATCAGCCTCTTTCACTGGTGTCCGATATAGCGGGAACCACTACAGACCCCGTATATAAAACTATGGAGATACTGCCTTTGGGGCCTGTTGTGCTTATAGATACCCCGGGTACGGATGATGTGGGGCAGTTGGGAGAACAGAGAGTAAAAAAGGCTTTTGAGGTAGTGGATAAGATACACATAGCCATACTTGTAAGCGACTGTACAAAGGAAGAAAACACCTACGAAAAAGAGCTTATTAAAAAATTTCAAGAAAAAAATATATATTATATCCACGCCAAAAATAAGGCAGACTTGCTTGAAAATATACCCGAAAGCAAAGAAAGGGAAATATATGTAAGCGCCGAAAAGAATATAAATATACAGGCTCTTAAAGAGATGCTGGGTTCTTTTAAGATCTCAAAGGAAGGAAGCTTATTTTTGGGAGATATCGTAAAGCCTTTGCAAAAGGCAGTCTTAGTCTGTCCCATAGATGAGTCCGCTCCCAAAGGAAGGCTTATACTTCCCCAACAACAGGTAATAAGACAGCTTTTGGATATAGGCGCCTACACTGTTGTTGTGAAAGATACGGAGCTTGAAAGCTTCTTGAAAGAAAACGGTGCGGACCTGGTCATTACCGACTCACAAGCCTTTGCCAAGGTAAATGCCATAGTACCGGAAAGTATTCCCCTTACCTCCTTTTCCATACTTATGGCAAGGTACAAAGGTTTTCTGAAAAAAGCGGTAGAGGGTTGCAATGCCATTTCTGCACTTAAAGACGGAGATAACATACTTATATGCGAGGGTTGTACCCACCACAGACAGTGCAAAGATATAGGAAGTGTAAAGCTTCCCGCTCTTTTAAAAAAATACACAAAAAAAGAGCTTAATATAACACTTTTATCGGGGCATGATTTTCCCGAGGAGAAAGAGCTTTTAAACTATGCCCTTGTAATACACTGCGGAGGCTGTATGTTAGGGGAAAGAGAGGTCCTTTCAAGAATGGAAAGAGCCAAAAAAACACCCATTACAAACTACGGTATAGCCATAGCTTACATGAACGGCATACTTAAAAGAACAATATCCATGCTTGAGGAGGTACGAGACCTTGTATGATGTGAAAGAACTTCTGGATAAGCTTGAAAGAGAAAAAAGCCTCTCAAAAGAAGAATGGATATATATTTTTGACAATTACACCGAAGATGACAGAAAGTATGCAGCTGAAAAGGCAAGAAAAATATCCCTTGCAAAGTTTTCAAATAAGGTCTACATAAGAGGTATAGTAGAGTTTTCAAATGTGTGCGTGAATGATTGCTACTACTGCGGTATAAGAAGATCCAACAAGAATGTGGAAAGATATACCCTCTCAAAAGAAGAGATACTTGAATGCTGCAAATACGGCTATGAATACGGCTACCGCACCTTTGTACTCCAAAGCGGCGAGAAAGCAAAAAGCGTAAAAGAAGTGGCTGAGATCGTAAAAGCCATAAAAAAGCAACATCCCGATTGTGCGGTCACACTGTCTTTAGGGGAGCTTGAAGAAGAGGACTATCGCCTTTTAAAAGAAGCGGGAGCAGACAGGTACCTTTTAAGACATGAAACGGCAAATGAGGAGCATTACAAAAAACTGCACCCCGAAAATATGTCCTTGGAGCACAGAAAAAACTGCCTCCGGACCTTAAAAAAATTAGGCTATCAAACAGGTGCGGGCATAATGGTAGGCTCTCCCTTCCAAACAAGTACTCATCTTGCGGAAGATATGCTTTTTTTAAAAGAACTGAGACCCGAAATGATAGGTATAGGCCCCTTTCTGCCCCACAAAGATACACCTTTTAAAGATGAACCAAAGGGCAGTTACACCTTAACACTTTTTCTTTTGAGCCTTTGCAGACTTATGCTGCCCTCTGTGCTTTTGCCTGCTACTACGGCTCTCGGCACCATAACCCCTCGAGGGAGAGAAGAGGGTATCCTCTCGGGTGCAAATGTTATAATGCCCAACCTCTCACCGACGGATGTCAGAAAACAGTATATGCTCTACGACAATAAAATTTGTGTAAACGATGCCTCTGCTCACTGCAACGACTGTCTTAAGCTAAGACTTTCCTCTATAGGCTATGAAACAGAGATATCAAGAGGTGATTACCATGATTAAAATAGCTATATACGGCAAAGGTGGTATAGGAAAATCCACCCTTTGTTCCAATATCTCCGCCGCTTTGGCAAAAAAGGGAGTAAAGGTCATGCAAATAGGTTGCGACCCCAAATCAGACTCTACCGTTTTGCTCAACGCCGGCGAAAAGCTACCCTCCATAATGAAAAAATATACCGAAAAAGGCTCTGCCCTTGAACTTAAAGACATTGTTTTCCAAGGCGAAAACGGTGTACTTTGTTGTGAGACGGGAGGTCCCCCTCCCGGTACGGGATGCGCGGGAAGAGGTATTATAAACAGCCTTGAAAGGTTGGAAAAACTCAATGCCTACGGTATTTACAAGCCCGATATCGTAATATTCGATGTTTTGGGAGATGTGGTCTGCGGAGGTTTTTCAATGCCTATGAGAAAAGGCTATGCCCAAAAGGTGTACGTTGTTACCTCCTCGGAGAAAATGTCAAGATACGCCTGCGGCAATATATCCATGGCTGTGGAAAACTTTAAGGGCAGAGACTATGCAGAGCTTGGGGGTTATATATTAAACAAAAAGACCTCCCCCGAGGACAACAAAGCCCTTGAAGGCCTGTGCAAGGATTTTAACACCCAAATCATAGGAGAGGTGGAGTACGATCCCCTTATAAAAGAGGCGGAGGAAAAGGATACCACCGTTATAAAAACCTTCCCCGAAAGTAAAGTTGCCCTTTCTTTTATGAATATAGCGGAGAAAATATATGTTTAAAGAAAACCCCCTTCCCGTAAAAATAAGCCAAGCAAATAAAGCTAAATTATTCGATACGGGACTTGAATACAATCCTCCCGCAAGAGGGGGATGGAATATAGTACATACGGGTATGCTTCTTCCCGAGGCAAGAGAGATATTCGTCTGTCCTCAGGGCTGTCTCAGAGGTGTTATACTTACAGCCGCCGAGATGGGCACTCTTGACAGATTAAGCTCCGTGGTAGTATCGGAAGAAGAAATGTTTGACGGTAGCCTTGAAGAAAATATAGCAGAAGGCAGTGCGGATATTTTGGACAGACTTGAAAAAAAGCCTTCCGCCGTACTTCTATACATAAGCTGTATACATCTTTTCACAGGCTGTGACATTGAAAATGTACTTTCTCGTTTAAGGGAAAGATACCCCGATATAGATTTTACCGACTGCTATATGACACCTACCATGAGAGAGGAAATATCTCCCGATGTTAAAATGCGCATACAGCTTTACTCCCTTATAAAGCCCCTTAAGGAAAACAAAAATATCATAACACTTGTGGGAAACGATATGCCTCCCGATACCGAAAGCGAGATATTTGATATCATAGAAAGAGAAAATTTCAGGGATATACACTTTTGCAATACCTACAGCGACTATCTTTCTTTGGGAGAGACCTCCCTTTTTATAACCACAAGACCCTCCGCAAAGCAAAGCGGAGAGATACTTGCACAAAGGCTTGGCAGAAAGCACCTGTATTTGCCCGTATCTTTTAACTTTGAGAATATAGAAAAAAATTACAGTTTGCTCTGTACTTATTTGGGAGTGTTAAAGCCCGACTTTACTCCCTATAAAGAAAAGGCTTTGAAAGCTTTTGAAAAAGCCCTTGCCACCATAGGCGACACTCCCATAGTTGTGGACTTCCTTGCGGTGGCACGACCTTTTGAGCTGGCACATTTACTTTGTGAACAGGGTTTTAACGTAAAATATGTTATAGCCGATGCCCTTAACCCCGAGGAGGAAGAAAGCTTTGAAAAGCTTAAAAAATATGATATAGATATTTACCCTTCCGTAAATGTAAATATGATACACAGGGTTCAAACAGAATATAATAAAATACTTTCCATAGGGCAAAAGGGAGCCTTTTACTTTGAAACGGACTTTTTTGTAAATATGGTATACGAGGATGGTCTCTACGGCTATCACGCCCTTTGCCGCCTTGCCCTTCTTATGGAAGATGCCTTTTTAAACCCCAAAGACAGAAATAAAGTACTTAAATATAAGGGACATTTTTGTTCCTCTTGCTTGAATTGATATGAAAAACACATTAAAAATAATAAGCTGTTACAGTGCAGACACGGCAGGTGTCTGTTCCATACTCTACGAAATGGGGGGAATGGTGGTAGTTCACGATGCTTCCGGATGTAACTCCACCTACTCCACCCACGATGAACCGCGGTGGAGCAAATATCCTTCAAATATATTTATATCCGCCCTTACGGAAAGAGATGCCATTATGGGTAGAGACGAGACCCTTACAGACAACACCGTAAAGGCTGCCAAAGAGCTTGAGCCAAGGTTTATATGCCTTTGCGGCTCACCCATGCCTGCCCTTATAGGCACCGACTTTTACGCTCTTGCAAGTGAAATAGAAAAAAAGACCTCTATACCCACATTTTCCGTAGCCACAACAGGCACCTACTCCTATATACAAGGAGCGGGACTTGCCCTTAAAGAGTTTATAATAAAAACAAGCGTTTACAAAAAAAGAGAGGAAAACACCGTAAATATATTGGGCTATACCCCCTTGGACTTATACATAAACGGACAGAAGGAACGCATTGTAAAACTTTTTGAAGACAAGGGCATAAAGGTCAACTTTTCATCGGAATATTCCGAAAACATACTGAATGCCTCCCACAATCTGGTAGTATCTCAAAGCGGTATGGAAGCTGCAAAGTATATGTGGGAAAACTACGATATACCTTATATGTGCGCCCTCCCCATAGGAGAAAAACTTTCAAAATTCGTGCTTGATATACCGAATATAAAAGAGCCTGTATTTTTAGAAAGAAACACGGCAAAAACCTCTTTTTATATTTTGGGAGAAAGTTTGTTTTCCCAAAGCCTTGCAAAGGCTCTGAGCCTTGAAGAGGGTATAGATGCGGGTGTGGTATACACCCTTGAAAAGGAAGATAGGGCTGTGGCTCCCTGCGACTACACAACTTCCACCGAAGAAGACACCGAAAATTTCTTAAAAGAAAAAGCCGAAAACATTATAGCAGACCCTATATATAAGCACATATCCCCCGTAAATGCCAAGTTTATGTCCCTACCCCACTTTGCTTTTTCGGGAAGATGCTTCGAACACAATATTCCAAATCTAATGTGTGACGATCACGCTTTAAAGGAAGTGATAAAGTGATCAAAATTGCGCTCTACGGTAAAGGTGGTATAGGTAAATCCACCTGTACCTCAAACCTTGCCGCCGCCTTTGCCTCCTTAGGTAAAAAGGTTATACAAATAGGTTGCGATCCCAAGGCGGACTCCACCATAAACCTGCTTTCGGGTACCCCTGCCCTCCCCGTAATGAACTATTTGGCAGAACACGACGATGAACCCTCGAGCATAGAAGAAATATCAAAAATAGGCTATAAGGGCATACTCTGTATAGAAACGGGAGGTCCCACCCCGGGCCTTGGCTGTGCGGGGCGTGGTATTATAAGTACCTTTACCCTTCTTGAAGAACTTAATGTTTTCAAAAAATTTGCTCCCGATGTGGTACTTTACGATGTTTTGGGTGATGTGGTATGCGGTGGTTTTGCCGCCCCTATAAGAGAGGGATATGCCGAGGATGTTATAATAGTTACCTCGGGAGAGAAAATGGCACTCTATGCCGCAAACA
This sequence comes from Bacillota bacterium, assembly GCA_017444985.1. GTDB lineage: Bacteria > Bacillota > Clostridia > Lachnospirales > CAG-274 > UBA3680. Next base: position 7,348 of record JAFSVK010000091.1, on the reverse strand, counting down.
ATATATACAATGCCGTTAAAAATTTCGAAGACAGAAGCTATGCCAAGGTCAGAGGACTTATACTGAACAGAAGAAACGTGGAAGAGGAAGAAAAAAAGGTAAAGGCCTTCGCTCAAGAAAAGGGGCTTGAAATACTGGCGGATATCCCCCGTTCAAAAGAGATAACACTTTGCGAGGACAAGGGTATGACGGTAATAGAAGGGGCATTTGAAAGCGAGAGTGCCCGTTGCTTTTATGAGCTTGCACAACGACTTATAAGGGAGAAAGAAAATGAATAAAGCCTACTATATCACAGCAGGTGAACTTGCAAAAACAATAGAAGAAAAAAAGCCTCTTCCTACGGAGTTGCAGTCTTCAAAACACCTTATATACTCCTCCCCCGCTACTTTAAGCTTTAACTCTCCGGGAGCAAAGGGCTTTGGTGTAAAAAGAGCCGCCCTTGCTATACCCGACTCTGTAATGCTTCTTGTAGCACCTGCCTGTTGCGGCAGAAACACAGCCCTTTTAAACGAAATAGGCTACAGCGAAAGATTTTTTTACCTCCTCCTTGACGATACGGATATCGTAACGGGCAGGCATTTAAACAAAATAGCCACTGCCGCGGCGGAGATAAAAGAAGAGTTAAACTACACACCCTCTTCCCTTATGATATGTATTACCTGTGTGGATGCCCTTTTAGGCACGGATATGGATAGGGTATGTAAAAAATGTTTTGAAAAAACGGGTATACCTACGGTACCTGCCTATATGTACGCTCTGACAAGAGAAAATAAGCTTCCACCCATGGCGGGAGTAAGAAAGTCTGTATACTCTCTTTTAAAACCTCAAAAAAGAATATCCACAAGTTGCAATATACTGGGATATTTTTCTCCCCTTTATGATAACTGTGAGATATACCCTCTTTTAAAGAGTATAGGTATCACAAAGGTAGGAGAGATAGCAAGGTGTAAGACCTTTGAGGAATACCTGAGTCTCTCCCAAGCAAACTTTAACCTTGTACTTAACAGAGAGGCAAGACATGCCGCTCAGTATATGCAAGAAAATTTGGGTATACCCTTTATAGAGCTTACAAGGGTGTACTCACCTCAAAAGATACACAAACAGTATCAACTTTTGGGACAGGCTTTGGCAAGCCCCATAGACGACAGTAAATACTACGAAGCCACACTGAAAAAGACAGAATACTTTAAGAAAAGCCACCCCTCCCTTACCTTTGCCGTAGGGGAATGGCTAAACGGCGACGGCTTTGAAATAAGCCTGACCCTTCTTGAAATGGGCTACAGCGTAAAAGAGATATATGCCACCGTAGGCGACGGCAACGAAAATATAATAAAACATATAGCAAAAATATCTCCCCAAACAAGAGTATACTCAAATCTCTCTCCCACAATGCTCTCCTACCGTTCGGAGGGAGATATAGATATAGCCTTGGGTGCGGATGCCGCCTACTACCACTCAACAAAGGCTTTGGAGTTTAACTCCGAAACTCAACCCTTTGGCTATCAAGGTATAAATATGCTCTTAGATAGTCTTTCGGAGGTGCTTAAATGAAAAAACTACTTAAACACATTTCTCCCTTCGCCCCCGATATTTCGGGAGCCTGTTCGGTACTCTACGAAACGGGTGCCCTTACGGTAGTATGTGATGCAGGCGGATGTGCGGGAAATGTCTGCGGCTTTGACGAACCCCGCTGGCTCAAAAAAAAGTCCCCCCTTTTCAGTGCGGGGCTTAGGGATATGGATGCCATACTGGGAAGAGATGACAGACTTATTGAAAAGCTTACCCTTGCCTGCAAACAAACGGAGCCTGTATTTTCGGCTATTGTAGGCACTCCCGTACCTGCCGTTATAGCAACGGACTATAAAGCCTTGGAAAGAAAAGCGGAAGAAAAAACAGGCATTCCCTGTATATGTATAAACACCGACGGCACAAAGCACTACGATGAAGGGGAAGAAAAGGCTTATTATATATTATTTAAAAAATTTGCCAAAGAAGGTACTACCCCTAAGGGAAACAAAAAGGCTGTTTTGGGCGCCACGCCACTTGCTGCGTCTGTTTCCGATAAAAAGGAGTTGCAAAAATATCTTAAAGAGGAAACGGTATTCTTTTCTTTAGGCTCCGATATATCTCAATACATAAATGTTGGGGATTTTTCTCATATTACGGTTGTATCTCCCTCGGGCATAAAAGCTGCCCAATACCTTAAAGAAAAATTCGGGATATCTTATGATATAGACTATCCCTTTATCCCCGAACATATTTTAGAGCAAATCAAAAATTCAAAAAGGACTTTAGCCATACATCAGGATGTTTACTTAAAAGGCTTAAGAAAAAGAGGCTTTGAGGGAGATTGCGCCACGTTTTTCAAAAGAGTACAGGAAGATACCATGATCCTTAAAGAAGAGGAAGATCTTAAAAATATAGCCTACGACTATGATGTTATAATAGGGGATATCTCCCTGAAAAAGATAATACCCGACTATAAAGGCAGCTTTATAGACCTGCCTCACTTCGGACTTTCGGGAAGGGAGCTGAAAAATGAAGACCCTTAATCTAAAGGTGTACGGCATAGTGCAGGGGGTAGGATTTCGCCCCTTTGTATCAAGAAACGCTTTGGCTCTTTCCGTGAAGGGTTCGGTATCAAACAAAGGCTCCTATGTAGATATATATATGCAGGGAGAAAATTCGGAGAAGCTTACGGATATCATACTTACATCTCCCCCCGAAAGAGCCTGTATATTCTTTTGGGAAAAGAGCTACAGCGACAGGGAAGAATACACCGACTTTGAAATATCCGAAAGTGAAAAAGAAAAAGGAGAAATATTCGTTTCTCCCGATATTGCCCTTTGCCCTACTTGTGAAAAGGAGCTTTTTGATAAAAACAACAAAAGATATCTCCACCCTTTTATAAACTGTACACAGTGCGGCCCCCGTCTTACCATAACAGACCACATGCCCTATGACAGAGAAAGGACCTCCATGAAGTCCTTTCCCATGTGCAAAGAATGTGAAAGAGAGTATTACGACCCATCTTCAAGAAGGTACGATGCCCAGCCCGTATGTTGTAACAGCTGCGGACCCAAGGTGTATATCATCGGAAAAGATATTCAAGACAAAGAGGCTATAAGCTATGCAAGAAAGGCTTTAAACCAAGGAAAGATACTTGCCCTAAAGGGTATAGGGGGCTTTCATATTTGCTGCGATGCCACAAATGTACAAGCGGTAAAAAGGCTGAGAGAGCTTAAACACAGACCTTCAAAGCCCTTTGCTCTTATGTTTAAAGATGTGCGGGAAGTAAAAAAACACTGCCATATATCCCCCGAGGAAGAGAAACTTCTGACAGGTTGGCAAAAGCCTATAATACTTCTTGAAAAAAAAGAAGACTCTCCCCTTCCCGATATTTTGGCTCCCGAAAGCAAGACATTGGGAACTTTTCTTCCCTATTCGCCCTTGCATGCCCTTTTGTTCTCTCTGCCCGACCATCAAAACATAAGCCCCGTACTTGTAATGACCAGCGGAAACCCCCACGGAGCCCCAATATGTCGAAACGATGAACAGGCACTTAAATATTTATCGGGCTTTTGCGATATCATACTTTCCCACGACCGTGAGATACTTATAAGAGCAGACGATACGGTTACGGATTTTTATCGCAACAAACCTTATATGATAAGAAGGTCTCGAGGCTTTGCCCCCCTTCCCATAGTTGTAAACGAAAAACTTAAGGGAGACGGCATAGCCATAGGCGGAGAGTTAAAAAACACATTTTGCCTTGCCAAAAAGAACCTGCTCTACCCCTCTCCCTACATAGGAGATATAGGAGATATACGCTCCTTTACCGTATTGGAGCACAGTATAAAAAAAATGACGGAGCTTTTCGAAGCGGAGCCTAAGTGGATAGTTTGCGACAAACACCCTCTCTACCACACTACCCGTATTGCGGAAGACCTGTCATATAAGCTTGACATACCCTTAGTGAAACTGCAACACCACTATGCCCACATACTTTCTTGTATGGCTGAAAACGATTTTAACTCAAAAGTTATAGGCGTTGCCTTCGACGGCACGGGCTACGGTGATGACGGTGCCATATGGGGAGGAGAGTTTTTTGTATGCGACAGAGAAAACTACAAAAGAGTAGCCTCTGTCATGCCCTTTATGCAACCGGGAGGAGATCTTTCATCAAAAGAAGGCTACAGAGTGGCGGCCTCCTTGCTTGAAGAGGAAAACTACCGAAAAAACCCCCATATATGTGATAAAAACACATACACCGTAATACAGAACATGAAAAAAACGGGTATAAACACCGTACTTTCCACAAGTTGCGGAAGGCTTTTCGATGCGGTAAGTTCCATACTTAACATAAGACAAGCCTCCACCTACGAGGGGGATGCGGCAAATGCTCTAATGTATTATGCACAGCTGTGCAAAGATGAAAAATATCTGCCTTTTTCCCCTCTTACGGTAGAAGAGGACAGCCTTTTGAGGCTTAATACCACAAACTTTATAAATCGGCTCTCCCGTGAAGAAGGCGATAAAATATCACTTTCCTACAGATTTCATGCCGTACTTTCTGATATGGTGGCGGAAGCTTGTAAGATAATAAGAGAAAAATACAATATAAATACCTGTGCCCTAAGCGGAGGCGTTTTTCAAAATAAACTGCTTTTAAGGCTCTGTGTGGAAAGGCTTGAAAGTAAAGGCTTTAAAGTACTTATCCACAGCCTCATACCTCCCAATGACGGAGGTCTCTGTTTGGGACAGGCGTATTATAATTTAAAGGAGGAAATATAATATGTGCGTCGGATTATCAGCAAAGGTAGTGGATATTAAAGAAGACACTGCCATAATAGATGCAGAGGGTGTTAAAAAAGAAGTAAACACCTCTCTTTTGGATGAACTTGAAGTCGGAGATTATATTATGGTACACGCAGGTACCGCCATTGCAAAAATAGGTACCGATACCAATGTTTTGGAAGAAGTATTATGATAGAAAAAGCAAAAGAAACCATATTAAATTACAAGGGTGCCCCTTTAAGGATAATGGAAGTATGCGGCACCCATACCCACGAAATATTCAGGCTCGGTATAAGGAGCCTTTTACCCCCACAGGTAAACTTAATATCGGGTCCCGGCTGTCCCGTGTGTGTTACAGCCGTAGACTATATTGATAAGGCTATATACCTTGCAAAAAAGGGCTGCTGTATATGTACCTTTGGCGATCTTATAAGAGTGCCGGGCTCCGATACTTCCTTGGCAGGCGCAAGAGCCGAGGGAGGCGAGATAAAAACCGTCTACGCTCCCTCCGATGCCGTAAAATATGCACAGGAAAATCCCGATAAGCAAGTGGTATTCTTGGCGGTAGGCTTTGAAACCACGGTACCTGCCGTATGTTTGGCAGTGGAAGAGGCAAGAAGGAAAAACATAGAAAACTTTTCCATACTTGCAGCTCATAAGACCATGCCCGCCGCCTACCAAGCTTTAAAGGGAAGTGCCGATGTTTTTATATACCCGGGGCATGTAAATGCCATTACGGGAAACGCTGTCTGTCAAAGGTTGAGAGAAGAAGGTGTGAGCGGTGTTGTAGCGGGCTTCACCCCTCAAGAGCTTCTTATGGCATTCAGCGTTATACTTACACTTTACCCCAAGGGAGAGCCTTTTTTTAAAAACTGCTACACCTCTGTAGTAAAGGAAGAGGGAAACATCCCCGCCCAAAAACTTATAAACAAGGTCATGGAGCCTTGCGACAGCCTGTGGCGAGGCTTGGGTATCATAAAAAACTCCGGGCTTAAATTAAGAGAAGAATATGCTCTTTACGATGCAGAGAAAAAATACTCGGTACCCGATATAAAGGGTACACCCAATCCCGCCTGCAAATGTGCGGATATACTCATGGGTAAGTGCAAGCCACCTCAGTGCCCTCTTTTCGGAAAAGCTTGCACACCTTTAAAACCCGTAGGCGCCTGTATGGTATCGGGAGAGGGTGCCTGCAGTGCCTACTATCAATACGGAGAAAAGATATGAACGATAAATTTATAAGCCTTGCCCACGGAAGCGGCTCGGCACAAACAAATCAACTTATAAACGATATATTTAAAAAACACTTTGATAACCCCTTATTAACGGCGGATGATGCGGCTGTTTTTAATTTAAGCGGAGGCAGACATGCCTTTACTACCGACGGCTTTATAGTATCCCCCTATGAATTTAACGGTGGAAATATAGGAAAGCTTTCTGTTTGCGGTACGGTAAACGACCTTGCCTGTATGGGTGCAAAGCCCCTTTATATGACCTGCAGTTTCGTAATAGAAGAAGGTTTTGAGACCTCAAAGCTTGATGAGATAGCAAAGGCAATGGGAGATACCGCAAAAGAAGTAGGTGTAAACATAGTTGCGGGAGACACCAAGGTAGCGGGAAAAGGTCAGGTGGATAACGTATTTATAACCACAAGCGCCATAGGAGAAATAAAAGAAGGTGTGAACCTTTCGGGAGCCTACGCAAAGGCGGGAGATGCCGTTATAGTTTCGGGAGATATAGGAAGACACGGCTGTTGCATACTACTTGAAAGAAATGAATTCGGTATGGATGCAGAGGTGAAAAGCGACTGCGCACCCCTTTGGAATGCCATAGATACCCTTCTTACGGAAGAAAAGGATGTACATGTTATAAGAGATGCCACAAGAGGCGGTGTGGGTACCGTACTTTACGAGATCGCAAACCAAAGCAATGTGGGTATCAGTGTAAACAGACAAGCCATCCCCCTTCAAGACCCCGTAAAGGGTGTATGCGGTATGTTAGGCCTTGAACCTATGTACCTTGCCTGCGAAGGTACGGTAGTAATATTTGCCCCCAAAGAAAAGGCGGAAAATATAGTAAACATTTTAAGAAAGTGCAAATACTGCGAGAATACCGCTATTATAGGAGAGGTAACCAAAGAAAACCCTACAATGGTAATAACACAAACGGAAATAGGCACCCAAACCATACTCCCCCGCCCGGGTGGAGAGTTGTTGCCGAGAATTTGTTGATACTCCTAATTTTAGGGTGTTTCTAAAACTTAACATCAATAACAACAATCGGAAACTCGCTGATAAGCGAATATATAATAAAATACCCACAGGCAATATCAAAAGCCATGCCTGTGGGTATTTTTTTACATCGTGTATGCAATATTGTTGTCGGTAGCAACTTTTATAACTTGCTCAATAGGGGACCTCTAAAAAGTGCTATTGAAGTAAAATTGAGATATCTTGTTCGAGGACCGGGAAATGGCTCGAAGCCAATGTAGAGCATTGGTGAGAGACATTGACGACTAACCTTTGCAAGATAGCCAATTTTACGATTTATG
>JAFSVK010000090.1 GCA_017444985.1 Bacillota bacterium | reverse complement strand
TCATAAATCGTAAAATTGGCTATCTTGCCCGAGTACGTCGTCAATGTCTCTTACCAATGCTCTACATTGGCTTCGAGCCATTTCCTAGTCCTCGAACAAGCTATCTCAATTTTACTTCAATAGCACTTTTTAGAGCTCCCCTTTATAATGCGAGAGGGGGGATATACATGGCGAGTATAGACACAAGGCACAAAAACAGAGGCAATTTGGTTTATATTTTTCAGCTTTTACTCTGGGGTATGATTTTTAATATCCCGGGGCTTGTAATAAGCCAAAGGCTTGGAGGCGTGTTTTATTTAAACTGCATAGGTACGATATTGGTATCATTGCTTGGGGGATATATGCCGGGTATATTGGTGGGACTTGTGACCGTACTTATCAAAAACATATCGGACCCCCTTGCCATATATTATTTGACACTTAATGTTTTTGTGGCTATAATAGCTGCTTACGGAGAAAAAAAAGGTGTTTTTAAAAGCCTTTGGAAGTTTATTCTCCTACTTTTAGCACTGTGTGTGGGAGATGCCATATACTCCTGCCTTGTATTCCCTATTGCGGTTACTCCCGTTTACCCTGTATGGCTTGAAAATATAAGAGTGGCTTTTGAGGGCTTTGGCAACATACAGAGCTACTTTTTTACGGAGTTTATCGTAGACCTTGCGGATAAGCTTTTAAGCTTTGCCGTAGTTGTGGCAGTGTTGCGCTTTATACCCGATAAACTTAAAGAAAAATTTAAGTTCGGTTTTTGGCAACAGGAACCTCTTTCGGATGCACAGCTTAAAGAAGTAAGAAAGATACGTTGTCGTACGGTGTCCATAAGAACAAAGATACTTGTTATTTTTGTGGGGGCAACGGTTTGTATAGCACTTTCCATAACAGCCATAAGTATAATGCTTTTTAATCGTACTACGGTAGACGAGTATGAAAGAATAGCAGAGGGTGCCGCAAGGCTTGCGGCAGGTAGGATAGATGCGGAGAAAGTAGATACATACATAGAAAAGGGAGAAAAGGTAGAGGGATATACAGAGACGGAAGACTTCCTCTATGAACTTAAAGCCAATACCCCCAATGTGGAGTATGTATATGTATATAAAATAACAAATGAAGGTTGCGTGGTGGTCTTCGACCTTGACACGGAAGAGATGGAAGGTTCGGAACCCGGAAGTATAATACCCGTGGAAAACTCCTTCAGAGTTTATATTTCAGACCTTCTTGAAGGTAAGGAGATACCTCCCATAATAACCAATGAGACCTACGGAAGCCTTTTGACCTACTATTGTCCCGTGTACGACAAGACGGGGGAGTGCGTATGCTATGCGGCTGTAGATGTGTCCATGGTGCTTATATCCCAAAGCCAAAAAATATTCTTGCTTAAGCTTCTTGCGCTGTTTTTCGGCTTTTTCATAATAATAATCACTACAGGCCTTTGGATAGCCGAGTACAATATAACTCTACCCGTAAATACCATGTCGGTAGCGGCAAATGCTTTTGCCTACAATACAGACCTTTCAAGAGTCAAGACTCTTGAGACCATAGAGAATTTGGACATACATACGGGAGATGAAATAGAAAACCTCTACAAAGCTTTTTCAAAGACTACGGGAGAGGCTATAGAGTATGTGGGGGACATACAGAGAAAGAACGAGACCATACAAAAAATGCAGAGCGGCCTTATAATGGTGCTTGCGGATATGGTGGAGGGCAGAGATAAAAACACGGGGGATCACATTAAAAAGACAGCCGCCTATGTTAAAATAATAGCTGAAAAGCTTAAAGAAAACCCTAAATATTCCAAAATACTTACCCCTACCGTCATAGCCGATATGGTAAGTGCGGCACCTCTTCACGATCTGGGAAAGATAAAAATATCCGATGCTGTTTTAAATAAGCCGGGAAAACTTACAGACGAAGAGTTTGAACTTATGAAGACCCATACTACGGCAGGTAAGGAGATCATGGAACAGGTAATGGAAAAGGTGCCTAATTCGGGCTACCTTGCCATAGCAAAAGACTTGGCATATTACCACCACGAAAAATGGAACGGCAAGGGCTACCCCGAAGGCCTTAAGGGAGAGGAGATACCTCTTGCGGCAAGAATAATGGCTATTGCGGATGTTTTCGATGCCCTTGTATCGGAAAGATGCTACAAAAAACCCTTTACCTTTGAGAAGGCTATGTCCATCATAAAGGAAGATGCGGGTACCCACTTCGACCCCGATGCGGCACAAGCCTTTATAGACTCGGAGGAAAAGGTGAGAGAGGTAGCAGGCAGGTTCACAGGCTCGAATGCCTAAAAGTTGTGGACATTTTGGCTTTATTATGTTATAATGGTCGATGTTGAGAGTGGACAAAAATTAAAAATTACGGAATTTGAGGGCTTTAGAGTTAAAGATCTACTTTCAACGGTTTTCCTTTTATTTGTAAATTCCGTATTAGAACGATCTCAAGAGAGGTTTTAGATATGAAGAAACTTGTAATAGGCGAGCTTGAGGCAAAGGTGCCGATAATACAAGGAGGAATGGGTGTAGGTATAAGCCTTTCCTCCCTTGCGGGTGCTGTTGCCAAGGAAGGCGGTGTGGGTGTTATATCCGCCGCACAGCCGGGATTCAGAGAGCCCGATTTCTACACAAATACAAAGCAAGCCAATATGAGAGCCCTGGCAAGAGAAATCAAAAAAGCCAAGGAAATAGCAGGCGGTAACGGCATTATAGGTGTAAACATTATGGTGGCGGTCACCAACTACGAAGGTTTTGTGCAGTGCTGTATAGAAAACGGTGCCGATATTATAATATCGGGGGCGGGTCTTCCTATGGATCTTCCCAAATATGCCCAGGGCTCAAGTATCAAACTTGCACCTATAGTATCATCCGTAAAGGCTTGTAAAGTAGTTACTTCCAGATGGCTTAAAAAGAACAACAAGGTCCCCGACCTTATTGTTATAGAGGGTCCCAAGGCGGGAGGCCACTTAGGTTTTAAGGCTGAGGAGGTAGCGGAGAAAAAAGATAATTTCGATGCCGATATAAAAGAGATACTCCAATATATAGAAGAGTTTTCGAAACAGGTGGGTAAAAAAATACCCGTAGCCTTCGGTGGCGGTGTGTTTTCAAATGAGGATGTAAAACATTACCTTTCCATGGGGCTTGATGCGGTGCAGATAGCTACAAGGTTTGTGGCTACCGAAGAGTGCGATGCGGATATACGCTTTAAACAAGCCTATATAAACGCCAAAAAAGGCGATGCGGTAATAGTACAAAGCCCTGTGGGTATGCCCGGAAGAGCTTTGAATAACCACTTTATAAAAGATACGGTACCTGCGGGTATAAAGGTCACAAGGTGTTTCAACTGCCTTGTACATTGCGACCCCAAAACGATACCTTATTGTATATCAAAGGCACTTTTTAATGGGGCAAACGGCGATATAGACGATGCCCTGGTATTCTGTGGAGACAATGTGGACAGAATAAATAAAATCACCACCGTAAAAGAACTTATACAAGAGCTTACGGCAGAGTAGAAAGAGGAGATTATGGACAACAATTCAACTATGACGGTTCAGCTGACAAAAGGGGAAATTACAGACAATTCTCAGCTTATAGAAGTATTTAAAAAGATGCAAAAAGAGGGTATGGAAATATCCGACGATACAAGGATGGAGTTTATAGACAGCTTCGGTAAAGCACAGCTTATCGTTCCCGCTACAATAGACCCCGAGCCTGTAGACGGTAAAATGCAAGACGGAGCTACATTTACATTCACTATGATGGAAACAAGTGAAAAGCTCCACTACCTTATAACATTCTCATCCTTGGAGGAGTTTAAAAAGTGGAAGAAGGAAGAGGATAAATTTGCTCTTCTTACCTTTGATTTCCAAGGCTTGAGAGACCTCCTTTTCGAAAAAGCAGGGGGCAGATACGACGGTATAGTGGTAGACCCTAAGAGCAGTAATTTTGCGGTAAAGAACGGTTTTATAAAAGAGCTTTCCACAATAATAATGCCCGGGCTTAAAATGAATGCGGAAAAGATGTCGGTAAAAACATCTCCCCTTACACCTGCGGAAAATATTCCCGATGAGGTATTGAAATCCCTTAAAGACTATTGCGCTACCAACGGGGATATATCAAAGGTATACCTTATGCAGACCTTCAAGGAAGGGGCAACGGAGCCTACCATAGTTCTTGTGGTGGATTTCGAGTCCACAAATGTTAAAAAGGTATTCGATGAGTTGGCTTTAAGCATAAGATCGGCTTTGAAAGAAAACCAAACAATAGGTATGATGCCTGCAAAAGACCCTGTAGCGCAGGAGTTTATAAAGGACATAGAGCCTGCATATACAAAGTAAAAAAAATCCCGCCTTATGGCGGGTTTTTTATTTTTCTGCAACGGGGATACAAACCATCCAATCCGTGTTTTCTCCCAATGAACCCAAGAAAAAAAGCATGGTATCCCCTTTTTCCGCAAAATTATTTTCTTGCAAAAACTTTTCTTTTCTTTTATTTAACTCTTCTATATAAGGGGCTTGCATATCGGGGGCGTCCGCATACTTTGAAGGGTAGCGCAAAGGGGTGTATATACACTTTTGCAGGGCATAGTACTTTATATATTTGTTATTTTTAAAAATATCGTGCAACCCTACACGCTCTATATCCATTTCCTTTATTGCCCAACCCAAGCTTGAAGTCTTGGTTTTTTCGCTTATAAGCTTTATACTTTGTACCTCGGGGGCGGCATACATAAAGTCTGTTATGGTCTTAAGTCTTTCTTTTTCCGTAAGTAGCTTGTCCTCATTACTGTACAACACATAGTAAACGGGAGGGCAGTCCATAATTGTAAAGTCAGTGTCCAATATTTTACAGGTATCTATCATGGCTATATTGTCCTTAAGCCAATGTCTTAAAAATTTTAAACGCTGTATTTGTTCATCCAACTCATTAAGCTTATTTTTAGCAATATCTCTTATATCTTCCTTTGCCCGACCTTCACACTCTTCTATTTCGTAATGGGTAAAGCCGCATTTTCTCAATAGTCTTATAAGGCCTATTTTTAAAATATCACCCTGTGTATAGCTGCGGTAGCCCGAGTCCGTACTTTTTTCCGGAGTGATGTAGCCGTTTTTTTCATATCTTCTTATGGTGTTGGTGGTCACGCCCAATATTTTTGCAAGATCGTTTGTTCTATATTTCACAAAAATCACTCCTCTCTTTTGTGATTATATCACAAAAAAAATTAAAAATAAATATTTTTGAAAAAAATGTATTGACTGCGACACTGTGTCACATCTTATTATGTGCTCACGAAAAAAGGGAAGGCGAATATACAAACAGCATGTAGGTTTGCTATATCGTGTTTCGTTTTAATGCTGATTCTTAGTAGAAAACCTTATGGGCACCTCTAAAAACTCATAAATCGTAAAATTGGCTATCTTGCCCGAGTATGTCGTCAATGTCTCTCACCAATGCTCTACATTGGCTTCGAGCCATTTCCCAGTCCTCGAACAAGCTATCTCAATTTTACTTCAATAGCACTTTTTAGAGGTCCCCAAAAACCTATTGTTCAATCTGTAGGGAACGCCCCATGCACCGCAAAGATAGATGCGGGCAGGCGAAAGCCTGACCTTTGCATAGCAAAAGTGCTGACGCGTGTCGTTCCGTTGGGAATAGCAATTATTTTTGTTAAAAAATATAAAGGTTACTATGGGAATTTAGTATAGGGAACCTCTAAAAAGTCATAAATCGTAAAATTTGCTATCTTGCCCGAGTACGTCGTCAATGTCTCTTACCAATGCTCTACATTGGCTTCGAGCCATTTCCCGGTCCTCGAACAAGCTATCTCAATTTTACTTCAATAGCACTTTTTAGAGCTCCCCTATAAACAAAATTAAAAGGAGGACTTTAAATGTCGAAAGGCAGAAAACGAAAGTTTCGCAGTGTGACGGCTTTGTTTCTATCTTTAGCCATGACTCTTTCAACGGCTCCCTCGCATATTTTCGGTGCGGAGACTGTTACACAGGGTCAATGGAAGATAACAAACGAGCAGAACAGCGGTGTGGCTGAGTTCGGGGAACTGGGTCTTACATACTACAGTGCCACCACAGCCATTACCTACGGCGCAAGTGGCGGTAAAGACTATGTACGCTCCGAAAATACCAACGGCTCGGCATCAAACGACATAGTTAAAACAAGCGGTACATCCTATTGTGATTTCATATCGCCCTCGGATGGTACACTTACGGTATACGTGGGAAACGCTTCAAGCAAAACAGGTTATGTAAGTAAAACCGATGCAACGGGTAAGAGCACTGCGATAGGAAGCTTTGTTCCGGGTGGAAACGGAGAATACGATAAGGAGGAGCTTAAAGTAACACAGGGTACATCTTGGGCTACCCTCGATATCGAAACGGAAAAGGATGCTACCTACTATATTACGGTAGCAGGCTCTAAAATGTTCTGCTACGGAGGCGAGTACGCTCCCTATACAAACTTAAGCGGACATATAAATGACAGCTTCGGTCTTGATAACTACGAGATAAAGCTTGTAAATAAAGAAACGGGAAAGAGCACAAATGCCGAGGTTTCGGGCAGTAACTACACAGCTACATTAAAGCCCGGAGAATACTCAGCGGCACTTGTGGGAGAAAACGGAACAGCCTATGCCATTTCAAGTGATACAAGGCTCATAAATGTAGAGTCAAGCGACAGCATGACAGCCAAAGAGCAGTCTCACGACTTTACTGTTGAAGAGAGCGTATCTTATGAAGTTAAAGGCTCTTTTTCGGGCTTAGACACAGTACCCGAGGATATGAAGCTTGTATTTGTACCCGAGGACAGTGTAGCCCATGAAGATGTGGAGGCTGAGATAACCGATAAGAGCTACAGTGCAAGACTTGTGGCAAATGAGACTTACACCCTCACCCTTGAAGGTGCCAAGGATTACAAGTTAGCGGAAAGCGTAACGGTAACAAATGATAGCTCACAGACGGTAACAAAGGATCTTACCTTTGCAGAGGTGGGCAGATACGATGTTACGGGTACTTTCCTTTCTCTTGGAGATAACAGAGGAGAGTACAAGCAAGCGGATGTCATACCTACTTCCATAAAGTTTACAAATGTGGATGACAAGTATGAATATACGGGTACTATCACAGACGGCAAATACAATGTTGCCTTAAGAAACGGCGTATATCTTGCAAGCGTGGAAGGAAACGACGTTTCCACATCTACCCATATTACGGTGGATAACGATGTTGTTACAAGAGATATCCTTCTCAAAGACGAAAGTAAAAAGACTGTAGAGTACAAGGATACTCTTTATGTAGGTGAAGATAAGGAATATAAAAGCGTGCAAGCTGCCGTTGATGCGGCTTCCGCAATGGAAAGAGACGGTAGAGTCACCATAAAGATAGCTCCCGGCACCTACCGTGAACAGGTGGTTGTAAATACACCTAACATCACTTTTGAAAGTGACGGAGGAAATAAGGACAACACCAAAATAACTTGGTACTACGGTATAGGCTATAAGTATTACAGCTGTGTAGACAGCGTATACGACCCCTATGCGGATTATGACAAGTATGAAAAGGGTAATGTAGTAAGCTACTGGGGTTCTGCGGTGATCACACAGGCTAAGGCCACAGGCTTCAGAGCAGAGGGCATTACATTTGAAAACTCCTTCAATAAGTATATGACCGATGAAGAGATAGAAGACGGGGCAGAGCCTAACGGTCTTCAAGCTATATCGGTGGCAAGAAAAGAAAATACCGATGTTGACAACAGAGCCTCCACCGAAAGAGCGGCAGCCCTTGTTAACTATGCGGACAAAACAGAGTTTAAAGACTGTGCTTTTATAGGCAGTCAGGACACACTTTATACCTGTAATGTAGCTTATGATGCTTACTATAAGAACTGCTACATTGAAGGTCAGACAGACTTTATATACGGCAACGGCGATGTTATATTTGACGGTTGCGAGTTGAACTTCTGCGGTTATGACGGAACGGCTGCCGCAGGATACCTTACAGCAAACTCCTCTTCCGCAAAATATTTGGCAGAAGACGGATATATTTTCAGAAACTGCTACATATCCTACAACGGCGAAAGAGACACCACAGCAGGTTACTACGGCAGAATGTGGGGAGATAGCGCAAAGGTAGCTTTCATAAACACAAAGCTTGAAAATGAGGATATGATAGTGGGTGCAGGCTGGAGTGCCATGAGTGGCAACGAGCCTACAGCAAGCACTATGACCCTTGTGGAATACAACACCACCTACAGCGGTACAAAGGTAGATACATCTAAGCGTGTGGCAGGTGTAAAGGATAGCCTTGATGAAAGTGCTTATTCCGTAGAAAATGTATTTATAGCTAAGGGATGGACACCTGCCTACTATGTACAGGAGAGCGACAACCTTCCCGAATTTAAAACAAAACCCGCTCTTACATCAAACGGAGATCTTAACACTCCCAATCCCGGAGAGACCGTAACCGTAAGCTACGAGCTTGGTGATGAGTGGGCGGATAACGATGCTTCTTTAATAGAGTGGTACGGTGTAGCCGAAGGCTTTGACGATACCGACCTTGAAAGCATATTAAAGAGCGCAACACTTTTAAAGACCACAACAGCTGTCAGCACAAACAAGTTCCAAATACCTATGGCATGTGCGGGCAAGTTTATAATGGCTGTTGTAACACCTATGACCCTCAGCGGGAAATCGGGTACGGCAGAGTATGTTATACGCACAGAGAAGACCGTAAGCTCCAACTGGTCCGATCCCGATAACGAAGGAAGTATAGCACCGGGTTCGGGTATAAATGTATACCTTGCGGGCGACTCTACCGTAAAAGACTACTCCGCAGCAGGCCTCTACAACGGAGGAAAGATACTTTCCGCAGGTTCTTGGGGCGAATTTTTACAGAACTTCTTTGACGACAGATATGTAAGTGTAAACAACTATGCCCAGGGTGGCAGAAGCGTGCGTTCATTCTTAAACGAAGGCAAGCTTGATAACATTTTAAATAACATCAAAGAAGGAGATTACCTTCTTATACAGTTTGGCCACAACGATTGTGCCAACGGTGCAAGCTACTATCAAGAGCGTTTCGTACCTCTTTACACAAAGGATAACCCCGCACAGAGCAAGAGTGCAGGCTTCCCTACGGTAAAACCCGTTGAGAGTATGAAGAGCGAAACACCCTCGGGTCTTGTAAGTCAGTTTGGTTCCACCTACTACTCATGGGATTGCGGTGCAACCTACAAGGGCTATATACAGTACTATATAGATGCGGCTCTTGAAAAGGGTGCAATACCCGTAGTAGTTTCCCCTGTTGCAAGACTTTACTACAACGGTGCGGCTATAAAGCCTCATCACGATGCAACCATGACAGACTATGAGCCCACTCTCGACTACCTTACCGAAAACAATGCCTATGTAACGGCTTGTAAGGAAGTTTATGAGGAGAATGCAGACAGAGGTGTATTATACATAGATGCCTACGGTTTGACGGAAAAAATGTATGTTGATGCCTACACAGCTTGCGGCAGTGATGCCAACGGTGTAGCTGTAATGGATACGGGTGATAAGACCCACTCCAACAAAACAGGCGGTGTTATACAGGCAGGACTTATAGCTAAGTTTATACAAGACAGTGATATTTCACTCTCACCCTATGTTTCACAACCTACAAAGGTTTACGGTGAAGAAACAAGCGGAGAATACATATTCACAATAGATAAAAACGGTGTATTCACAGCTAAAGACAAAAATCTTAATGAAAATTCCTATTGGACAAAGATGGGACAAAGTCTTTTCGACTCCATAGGCGGAAAAGAAACGGCAGCCGAAAAAGAAGTAGTACTTAATTTTGCAACGGATGATGCTGTTGCCATGTATGAAACAAATGCAAGCGAAACTTTCTCGGACGGCGTTTTATCGGGAGTTTATACAAATGAAGCGGGCGTAGAGTTTGATGTAAGCCTCTATGCCGATGCTGTACAGTATTACAACTCTACGGCAAAATACGGTACAAAATTAAATGTAGGAAAGGTATTATTCTCATTCAAAGCGGATAAAGTCGCAAACTACATTGTAAGTACAACAATAGGCACAGGCTCGGGTACTGTAGCCCTCTACAGCGATGAGAATTGTCAAAATGAAGTGGCAAGTGCCACGGTAGGAGAGGATATAGTTTATAAGAAGAGAACTTCCGACACCGAGACCCTTTATTTCTCTGCAAAGGAAGTAAATAATCTCTACATGAAAGAAGCTCTTCTCTCCTTGGAAACACCCAATATCATAAGCCTTGACTTCAGTGACTCTGCTTTTATGAATCTCTACGAAGATGAGGCTACATATACCGACGGTATATTCGCAGGTGAGTACACCAATGCCGATGGCGAAAGCTTTGATGCGGGTATTATCAAAAGCGGTATAGCATATTACAACCATCAGGCAAACTACGGTACAAAGGCAAGTGTACAGACCCCTGTTTTCTACATAGTACTTAAAGAAAAGGGTATGTATACCTTTGATGTATCGGCAGGTACGGGAAGCGGAACTGTAGACCTTTACTCCGATGCAGAGTGCAGTCAGAGCGTTGTAAGCAGCAGTGTACCGGGTTCGGTAATATACAAAAAGCAGACAAATGCAGAGGAAAAGCTTTACTTTG
This sequence comes from Bacillota bacterium, assembly GCA_017444985.1. GTDB lineage: Bacteria > Bacillota > Clostridia > Lachnospirales > CAG-274 > UBA3680. Next base: position 1,633 of record JAFSVK010000090.1, on the reverse strand, counting down.
CTACCTCTGCCGCAAACAACCTTTATGTTTCAAAAGTTGCTCTTACAAAGAGTGAGCTTGCGGAAGAAACAAAAACAGTATTCACAGGCTCCGTTCAAGGTATAGAAAGCACCGACAGCAATGTTCTTCTTACATTAAAGGGTGCTACCGAGACCTTGAAGATAACAGCTCAAGAGTACGAGACCAACGGCACAGAGCTTATAGTAGGAGAGACCTACGAAATAAGCGCAAAGGGCGATAAGGGAGTATACACGGGAACTTCCATAGTAACAGACGAAAGCGGAAAAGCTGATATACTTCTTTCAAGAATAGTATTTGATTTCCCCTTTGACTTTATGGACTTCTACGATGATTACAAAGTATATCTCGATGCCATGAACTACGGCAACGGAGATATAACAGACCCCTACAGCGGTGTTACGGCTCATCGTGCGGGTATCGTTCAGACCGACGCTTACAAGCAGTACGGTGTAAAGACGAATTCAAACGATATACTCTCCTTTACCTCAAAGGTAACGGGTACCGTTACGGTAGGTATGGATGTTTCCGTAAGCAACAGTGATACCCTTATACTTAAGGTAAACGGCAGCGAATACGGCGAGGCTGTATCCGCAGTGCAGGGACAGACCGTAAACATAAGCGCAAAGGTAAATGAGGGAGATACGGTAACTATCAATACTCCCACCGGATCTAACCTTTGGTTTGAGGCTATATATGTAAGTTACGAAGAGGATGAACAGATAATAACATCGGATACCTTAATCGCAGGTGCAGAGCTTAGCGGAGAAAACGGCATTATCTTCTCGGGAGCAATAGACAGCCTTGACTATGGGGAAGTAGGCTTCATATTTGAATATAACGGCACGATCGTTCGCAAGAGCTTCGATACCGTATACTTAAGTGTTGAGGGTAGCAGTTTTTCACCCGAGGACTTAGGCGGAAAGTATATGTATGCCTTTGATGTCACCGATATAGACCAAGAGTACTTTGATGCTCTTATAAAGGTAACACCCTATGCCATCACCCTTGAGGGTACAGAGGTAAGGGGCGAAAGTAAAGAGGTAAGTGTAAATTCTTTAAGCGGTACGGAGGAGCTTGATATAAATGCCAAAACCACAGTAAAGGCAACGGCACTTGATATAAAGAACGATACCAAAACGGTAGAGGAAGCTTACACTTTAACGGACAATGTAGCAAGTGAAAGTGCTGTAGCTATTGAGGAGGAGTGATAATGGATAAAAAAGTATATGAGAGTCCAAGCCTTACCATAACGGCACTTAACTCGACGGATGTTATAACACTGAGCGGACTTACCTTAGGAAACGGCATAGGAAAGCCCCAAAGTGAAAGCTTCAAAAATCTTTTTGCCATAGATTTTTGATAGATATAATAAATCCCGGAGGGAGAGGCAAAAAATTATGACCTCCCCAAGCCTTTCCTTTCGGTTTTTATACTGATCCATCGTAGAAAACTTTAGATTTAACATAAGGGAACCTCTAAAAACTCATAAATCGTAAAATTGGCTATCTTGCCCGAGTACGTCGTCAATGTCTCTTACCAATGCTCTACATTGGCTTCGAGCCATTTCCTAGTCCTCGAACAAGCTATCTCAATTTTACTTCAATAGCACTTT
>JAFSVK010000089.1 GCA_017444985.1 Bacillota bacterium | reverse complement strand
TCATAAATCGTAAAATTGGCTATCTTGCCCGATTACGTCGTCAATGTCTCTCACCAATGCTCTACATTGGCTTCGAGCCATTTCCTAGTCCTCGAACAAGATATCTCAATTTTACTTCAATAGCACTTTTTAGAGGTCCCCATTAAAAATTATTTCACTATTTCATACATTTTCCTTAATATTATTGTTATTGACTTTAATATATTATTTTGATATAATCTGTCAAAGTACACAGCAAATTTTGTGTAACTTTTGTTGAATATACACAATAGAGCGAGATGTAAAGAAAGGGGATCAAATATGAAAAGAAAAATTGCATTACTGACTTTGACTTGTATACTCTTTACAGCCTGCGGACAGGCGGCTCAGGTAAACAAAACCAATGTGCAGGCAGGAAAGGTGGCTACCACTTCCACAAAGAAGGTAGTGGATGACAAGGCCATAGAAGAGAGGATAAAAGCTGTGGGAGAGTCCTACGACGGTCTTTATCGGTATGATGAAGATGCGGACTTTTTCGGAGGGGCTACAAACTCCCTTTCGGGGGCTAAACTCTATTCACGTTCCGCTCCTACGGCAGAGGTGGAAGATGAGTATGCCGTAGATGCGGCAGAACCTATGCAGGGTATTATACCTACCCTGCCTAACACGGAGCCCGATTGGAATACGGAAAACTTTAAAAATATCGAAGAGTCGGGCATAACATCTGTAAAAACTCAACCCTTCTCCACCTTCGGAGCGGATGTGGATACCGCCTCTTATTCCAGCCTAAGAAGGCGACTTTTTGAAAACGACGGCCACGGTATTACCGACAATGCCCTTCGTGTGGAGGAGCTTGTAAATTATTTCGGCTATGATTATCCACAAGCGGAAAAGGGGGAGAAATTCGGCGTAGTCACCTCCCTTACTTCCTGTCCTTGGGTGGATGATAAGGACACCTACCTTCTTCGTGTGGGTATCAAGGCAGAGGAGGTAAATGCGGACAAGGGCAGCAACATCGTTTTCCTTGTGGATACCTCGGGTTCCATGTTTACAAACAACAAACTTCCTTTGGTACAAAAGGCTCTTACGGGATTACAGGAAAAGCTGACGGATAAGGATACTATATCCATAGTGACCTATGCGGGAGAAGAGAGAGTAGTGTGTGAGGGCGTAAAGGGTAGCGAGCACGAAAAAATACAAGAGGCTATAGACTCCTTCCAAGCTTGGGGTTCCACCAACGGCGAAAGCGGTATCAACAAGGCCTACGAGCTGGCAGAAAAATACTTCATAAAAGACGGCAACAACCGTGTACTTCTGGCGACCGACGGCGACCTTAACGTAGGTGTATCCTCCGAGGCGGGTCTTATAGAGTTGATAGAAGAGAAAAAGAAAACAGGTGTATTCTTATCTTGCTTGGGCTTTGGTGACGGAAACTACAAAGACGATAAAATGGAGGCTCTTGCCGACCACGGAAACGGCAACTATTCATTTATAGATTGCAGCCGTGAGGCAGAAAGAGTTTTAAAAGATGAATTTTGGTCTACCCTCTTTACGGTAGCTAAAGATGTTAAATTCCAAGTGGAATTTAATCCCGATATGGTAAAGGGTTACAGACTTGTAGGTTATGAGAACAGGGCTATGGCAGCAGAAGACTTCGCCAACGATACAAAAGACGGCGGAGAAGTAGGCTCGGGTCAGTGCGTAACGGCGTTGTACGAGATCATACTTAAAGACTCCAAGCGTGAGGTACCTACCGTAGAGTCTCGCTACAACAGCGGAGAAAAGAGCAGTGTAAACAGCGACGAACTCCTTACCGTAAATATAAGATACAAAGAACCAAACTCCGATAAGAGCGAACTTCGTACTTACCCCGTAACAAAGGATAACTACACAGAACAAATGGACGACGATACCTCCTGGGCAGCAGGCGTTGCACAGTTCGGTATGCTCGTAAGAGAGTCGGAATACAAGGGTACATCCTCCTTCGAGCAGATATACGACAGATTAAAGTATGACCCTCGTATAATGGAAGATGATTTCAGAGCAGAATTCCTCTACCTTGTAAGCCGTGCTAAAACGGATAAAGAAGAAAAGAGCGGGGATAAATAAGTAAGTATCCTTACGGTTAAACATTTTATAAGCCTATAATGTAAGTTGTTGAAACTTATGTTATAGGCTTATTTTTTATATTATAAACAAATATGTTCGCATTATAACAAACAAGTATACACCGATAAATAAAAATATTTGTTCATAGGCTAATAAGTATGTTTATAAGGAAATACCGATAAAGGTATTTTTATAATAAATTCAGCTATCAATTCAACAAAAAAGTATTATTGGTGATTATAATTTATAATATTTAAATAATTTTATAACAATCGATAGTATTTTGAAAATTGTCAAATAAGAGTAAAAAGTTTACAATGACACACAGTTAAACCCGAAGTAATGAAAACATTTTAGGGCACCTCTAAAAACTCATAAATCGTAAAATTGGCTATTTTGCAAAGGTTAGTCGTCAATGTCTCTCACCAATGCTCTACATTGGCTTCGAGCCATTTCCCGGGCCTCGAACAAGCTATCTCAATTTTACTTCAATAGCACTTTTTAGAGGTACCCTTTAGAAATTAGGAGAATGATATGGGAAAGATATATGAATCGATTTCTGAGCTTGTTGGCGGAACTCCACTCTTGCGTTTAAAACGCTATGAACAAAAATATGGGTTAAGGGCAGAGATATATGCAAAACTGGAATATTTTAACCCCAATCAGAGCTCAAAAGACAGAATAGCCGTTGCGATGATAGAGGATGCCGAAAAGAAAGGAAGATTAAAACCCGGAGATACCATTTGGGAGTTGACAAGCGGTAATACGGGTATAGGTGTTGCTGCGGTGGCTGCTTCGAAGGGATATTCGGTAAGAATACTTTTGGAAGATGATGCCAATGAAGAAAGATTTCGTACAATAAGAGCCTTTGGGGGAGAAGCAGTCACTTTCAGTGAAGACCCTGCGCTAAGCAAGGCACTTAATAATCCCGATTACAGCTTTGTTTATGCGGTGAAAAAATTTAAGGAAGCTGTAAAAGAAGAAAAGAGAGATATTTTTTTCCTTGACCAAGATAATAACGATGCCAATCCCAATATTCACGAAACGACGACGGGACCCGAGATATGGGAAGATACCGACGGTAATGTGGATTTTTTGGTGGCAGGTACCGGAACGGGCGGTACGATCTCGGGAGCGGGAAAATATTTAAAGCAACGGAATAAAAATATAAAGATAGTTTCCGTTCAGCCGGGTCCCTTGACAAGAAAAAATCTTGAAAATCCCGACGGAGAGGGAATACCCGGGATCCATGCCTTAGATTGTATACCCGAGGAAAGAATACCCCATACCATGAATATGGATATTGTGGATGAATTTTTCAATGTTGAAGCAAAGGAAGCCAAACAGGCGGCAAGAGAGGTTGCTCGTACCGACGGGATCTTAGTGGGATATTCATCGGGAGCGGCGCTTTATACGGCAAGACAGCTGGCACAGCGTTCGGAAAACGAAGGAAAGAAAATTGTTGTGATCTTACCCGATACGGGTCTCAGATATTTTTCGACAGACCTGTTTGATGTTTGATGCCGTAAGGAGGTATTGAAAATGCTTGAACTTGATCATGTGAAGAAAAATTTCGGTAAGTTAAGCGTACTTAAAGATGTCTCTTTAAAAATTGAAAATGGAGATGTAGTGGTATTACTCGGGCCCAGCGGTTCGGGGAAAACAACATTACTTAGGTGTGTGAATTTTTTGGAAAAGGCGGATAATGGGAAAATGATAATTGACGGTGATAATATCGATCTGCATACCGCAAACAAAAAGACAATAAGAAAAGTCAGAAAAAAAGTAGCTTTTGTTTTTCAAAATTACGGCCTTTTTCAAAATAAAACCGCTCTGCAAAATATCACCGAAGGTCTTATAGTTGCAAGAAAAATACCGAAAGCAGAGGCGATAAAGAAGGGGGAAGAAGTGCTGAAATGGGTAGGGCTTTCGGATAAAAAGGACTACTACCCAAGCCAACTTTCGGGAGGACAACAACAAAGGATAGGCATAGCACGTGCTGTAGCTCTCGATCCAGAAATAATATTGTTTGATGAACCTACATCGGCTCTCGATCCCGAGCTTGTGGGGGATGTGTTATCACTTATTAAGCGTGTGGCTCAACGGGGAATATCCATGATGGTAGTGACCCATGAAATGTCATTTGCACAGGAAGTTGCCAATAAAGTGGTATTTATGGATGGTGGAGTCATAGTCGAACAGGGATCTCCGAGAGATATATTTTATTATCCGAAAGAGGAGAGAACGAAAAAGTTTCTGGAAAGAGTACAGCATAACGAAAGGAATATGTACTATATATAGTGGCTTAATAAAAATGAAAGGAGGCTGTAAAATGCTATGGAACAGAATTCCGGAAAGGCATATTTTGTTGCGATTGCAACTAATCTTGTACTTGGTTATGCCTATGTTTCGGGTAAGATATTATTGGAAAGCTTGACCTCCTTACAGATCCTTGTTGCAAGGTTTATAATTGCGACGATAACTATGTATCTTATCTCTTACAAGGAAAAGATACCTATAGTTTTTAAAAATGAAATATATTATTTTTTGGCTGCCTTTTTTGGTAATGTATTGTCATTATGGATGAATTTCGCGGCACTTAAATACACTACGGCAACAAATGTGGGGTTGTTTGGTGCACTTGTACCTGTAATAACTGCATTGTTGGGCTATTTTATACTAAGGGAAAAGAAACTCGATCGCTTTTTTTGGTTGGGATGTTTATTGGCAATGTTTGGAGTTATGCTCATATACCTAAACGGTGAGGGTATAAAAATACACATTATAGGTGATGCGATCTCATTTTTAAACAGTATTGTTGCCTCGGTCTATATATTATTGCTCGGAAGGATAGGTAAATTCAGCTACTCTGTTTTGGCAACAAGCAGAAGGATAACCTTGTACAGCCTTATTATAGTATCGGGTTTGTATTTGATATCGGGGCATAGGGGTGATTGGCATCAACTCTGTGACAAAAGCGTTATATTGAATTTATTTATGTTAGGTGTAGGTTCCTCGGGGCTTTGTTTGGTAGGATACAGTTATGCGACCTCGGTTTTGGGCGTGGGTAAGATCGGGATATTTTCTTATTTATGCGTTATTGCAAGTGTAATTTATGCAAGTCTTATCCTTCACGATAAAATGACTTGGAATATAGTTCTATCTACGGTACTTATTATCATAGGAACGGTTTTATCGGAGCATGGAGGAAAAAGTAAAAATCAAATATTTAGAAATACAACAAATATAAAACAGAAGGAGAATTATTTATGAAAAAATTTTTTGGAAAGATGAAAACAATAAAAAAAGGAGTTGCCCTTTATTTGGCAATGGTATGTGGCATTGCCTTCCTTTCGGGATGCGGAAACACAGCAAAGGAAAAAGCGGCTACCAACGATAATACACAAAATGCAACCACCAAGGGAGTAACAAAAGTAAAATTTGCCAGCGGTACCATAAATTGGCCCTTTTGCTTTATGGATGAAAATGGAGAACTGTCGGGTTTTGAATACGATCTGGCAAGGGAAGTGGATAAAGTTCTCGACCAATACGAATTTGAAATCGTCGGCAGTGAGTGGGAGGATATGCTCACATCGGTAAAGCTGGGAAAAATCGACATTGCTGCATGGACAATAAAGAGATCTCCCGAAAGAGAGGAGAATTTTCTCTTTTCGGATGAGGTCGAGACCGTTCAGAAATTTTACTTGACGGTAGGTGCCAACAACAACGATATTAAATCTCTTGAGGATCTTCAAGATGCAACTGTTGACGGTTCTTCTACCGAAGAATATATTTATAAATTTTGGGAAAAATATTCCAAAGAACACCCCGAACAAAATATAAATATAATAGCATCGGGAAATTGCTTTAGCGATGCGGGTATCGAGGCACTTCAAAACGGATCGACTACCGCTCTTTTTATGGATGATATTTCCGTTGCGGGACAGATCGAAAAGCGAGGCAAAGTACTGAAGGTCGTAGGCGAACCTTTGGCTGAAGAATACGGTTATTATGTATACAACAAAGATAATACGGAACTTAAAGAGGCTGTGGACGGAGCTCTGAAAGAGTTGAAGGAAAACGGAGTCTATGATCGATTATACGATAAATGGTTTTCCTTTGTTGATGAGAGTTTAGAAACAAAATAATAGGAGAGGTAATGGTATATGAGCAGTTATTTTACCTGGGAGGGTTTTTTTGCCGCTATACCTTTGTTATTGGAGTATCTTCCCGTAACATTGCGTGTGACGTTTATCTCTCTTGTCGTTGCCACGATCATCGCAGTCTTTGTGGCGCTTATAAGAGTACGCAGAGTTCCCGTACTTAATATGGTGTGTAAATGTTACCTGCATATTATGAGAGGGTTGCCCTATGTTGTGATCTTGTTGCTTGTATATTATTATCTCCCTTTTCTGGTTAGGAAAATTTTTGCGGTAGATATAAACAGATGGGATAAGCTTGTTTTTGCCGTTATTGCTTTTATATTGCATGAGGGAGCTTATATCGGAGAAATTCTTAGAGCGGCAGTGGAATCGGTACCTAAGGTGCAAAGTGAGGCGGCATATTCGGTAGGTATGTCGGAAATGCAGACATTTTTCAGAATAGTGTTGCCTCAATCGGTGAAGGTAGCTATTCCCGCATACGGGTCAAATTTGGTGGAACTCTTTCAGAATACCACCATTACATTTATGATAGGAGCAATGGATCTTATAGGCAGAGCAAATACCGTTGGAGGTGCAACAATGCACTATATCGAGCCTTATTTGGTCGTTGCCGTTGTATATGTTATTATCAGTATTTTGATAGAACTTTTATTTAAATTTTTGGATTCAAAGTATAAATTTGGTGCAAGCACGGTATGAGGTTTTAGAGTAAAATGAGAGGAGGTCGCTATGGAATTTGATGTACAAAGTTTGAAAGATTGTTTCTTTTCGGGAATACAATATTTAGGCGTTACGGTGAAGATCTCATTGGTATCTATTATTTTCGGAACGATTTTGGCGCTTATTGTTGCCCTTGTAAGATTTTATAAAGTCCCCGTACTTTCGCAGCTTTTTGCATTGTTTGTAACAGTATACAGAGGAATTCCCATAATGTTGATCATTCTTATCGGGCATTTGATGTATGTTATGCACTTTGATACCGTAGTAAAAGCATTACACCTTTCCGTAAAAATAAAAGATGTAGATATTGTGTTGCTTGGCTATATTGTAATGACGGTGGGTGTTATACCATCTATCAGTGAGACCTTCAGAGGGGCATTAAAGTCCATTGATAAAACGCAATATGAAGCTTGTTATTCTATAGGTTTAACGACTACACAAAGTTTGAGAAGGGTCATTTTACCGCAGATGTTTCCCGTGGCATTTCCGTCATATATCAATAATATACTCGGGGTTATAAAAGGTGTTCCTCTTCTTTCATCGGTGGGTATAATGGAAGTTATGCAGGGATCACTGCTACCTTGCAGCGTATCATACAGTTATCTTGAAGGATATGCTGCGGCAGCTTTAATATACTTTATGTTAATAACGTTAATATTAAATGTAGCTAAATATATTGAAAAAAATTTAAATCGTTATCGTGTCATAAGGAAAAATACTAAATGATAGCAAAACAATGGAGGTAAAAAATGTCAACAATAATTGAACAACCGCGATATTCATGTGCAATATCCGCTCAACAGACTGTGTTAGCTATTCCCGGAGCCCATCCTATTTTACATTCGGGTCCGGGCTGCTCCGAAAGAAGCTCTTATTTCAGTATTACAGCGGGAGGAAGTAAGGGCTTTGGTTACACGGGAGGCCCCCATATTTCATCAACAAATTCCACTCAAAAGGAAATAGTTTTCGGAGGGATACCTAAACTTAGGGATACTATCTCGGGAGCGCTTAAAGTGATAGAGGCGGATCTTTTTGTGGTACTTACGGGTTGTACGGCGGAGATCGTAGGCGATGATATATTATCTGTTACGGCGGATTTTGCAAGCAAAGGCTATCCTGTAGTGGGAGCGGAAACAGCGGGATTTAAGGGAAATGTCTATTATGGATATAAAGAGGTCGTAACCTCCGTAATTGAACAATATGTGGGTGATGCTACACCGAATGTAAGAAAAGGGTTGGTCAACGTATTTTCCGTTGTACCCTATCAAAATCCGTTTTGGCAGGGGGATCTGCAAGAAATTAAGCGTATTTTGGAAAAGTTGGGTCTTGAGGTAAATATTTTATTTGGAGCTGAGTCTGCAGGTGTCGGCGAGTGGAAAGATATACCAAATGCCGAGTTTAATCTCTTGCTTTCTCCTTGGGTCGGAAAAGAGATCGTGGAACTGCTTAAAAGAAAGTACGATACACCGTTTTTGGAATTTCCCTATCTGCCCGTAGGTGCGCAAAATACAAGTGATTTCCTGAGAAAAATCGGAGAATTTGCGGGAGTCGATACAGAACATGTGGAGAAAGTCATAGCGGAAGAGGAAAAGATATATTATACGTATTTTGGTGACCTTGAAAATTTCCTTACAACTTTCAATAATGAGTTTGCATGGGAATATTTTTTGGTAGCCGACAGTAATTATGCCCTTGGTGTAAGTTCCTTTTTAACAAATGAACTGGGCCTGTCACCAAAGGGGATATACATAACCGATGATGCAAAAAAGTCACATCAAGAAAGAATACTTAAACAGTTTTCGGAAGAAAACCAAGAATTTGACGGAACTGTGATATTTGAAAATGACGGCGGAAAATTGCAACGTGATTTGAAAAGCAAACAAGGGGAGGACAGAGAGTTGATCCTCGGCAGCTCTTGGGAGAAGTTTTTGGCTCGTGATACAGGCAAATACTATACGGCACTTAGCCTACCCTTGACCCAGGATTTTACTCTTAATACATCTTATGCAGGATATTTGGGTGGAATTACACTGATAAAGGAGATCACGAGAGATATTTTTCGTTGAAAGGAAGAAGGATTATGAGCACATATAAAAATGCGGTAGAGGTGGAAATACGAGAACGAAGGTTAGGTTCCGTACTTAACTATCATGGTGATCTGGAAAGCTTGATAAATAAATCAAAAGAAAGATCGCTATGTGCAAATTGCGCAAATTACGAGCAGTGCGGAAATTGCGGGCAGGAGAATGCAGCCACATTAACAACGTGGATAAAGGATAGCGTTGTTATAAATCATTCACCTATAGGTTGCGGACTTGACAGTATAATATATGCGGCATCTGTTAGGGAGAACGCAGAGGGACAAGACAGAACGGTAAAAAGATTAAGCACAAATCTTCAAGAAAAAGATACGATCTACGGTGCTTCACGAAAATTGGAAGAAACTATCGATGAGGCTGTAAAACGCTTTTCTCCTCGAGTGATATTCATATTGTCCTCATGTGTAATGGGTATTATCGGAGATGATCTTGAAAGTGTGGCAAATGAAAAGGAAGCGGAACATCAAATACCGATAGTGCCTATATATTGCGAAGGTTTTAAATCTAAAATGTGGTCATCGGGATTTGATGCGGCTTATCACGGTATATTTCGTAAACTTGTGCGAGAGCCCAAAAAGAAGCAGACAGATCTTGTAAATGTTTTTAATTTCAGCGGCGTGGACAGATTGAGCGAGCTTTTGGGAAAAATAGGTCTCAGAACAAACTATGTTACCGCATTTTCCACCTTAGAGGGTATAGCGGAGATGTCGGAGGCTACCTGCAGTGCGCAATTTTGCGATACTTTATCGTCCTATATAACAACGGTTTTGGAAGAAAAGTATGGTGTTACGAAGGTGAAAAATGCACCCCCCTTCGGTTTGAAATGGACGGATGATTGGTTGAAAGAGATCGGGGAACTAACGGGAAGGAGAGAAGAAGTGCTGCAAGTTATTGATAGGGAGCATAAGAGAATCGAACCGGAACTTGAAAAATATCGTAATATACTCAGGGGGAAGAAAGCATTCATAATGACGGGAGATCAATTTGCTTTTCAGCTTGCCAATGCAGTTAAAGATCTTGAAATGGAGGTTGTGGGGATCACAACTCTGCATCACGATCAGGTACCCGATGGAAAGGATGAGTACGGTGCTTTGGATAAGTATAGAGACGATCACGGAAATTTCGGCAAAGTAAATGTCTGTGCAAAGCAACCCTTTCAATCATTTAAGATCATGAAAGATGCAAACCCCGATGTACTTATCTGTCGTCATCCGGGAGTGGAAAATGTAGCCATACGTTTGGGAATACCTGTAGTACCCGAGGGGGATAAGAACTTTTCCATAGCCTATGACGGCCTTATAAAACTTGCAAAAAGAATAACAAGGGCACTTCGTACCAAAAAAGTAATAACAAATTTGTCGCAACATATCAAACTTCCTTATACCGATTGGTGGCAAAATGAAATAGACGATCCTTATTATTTTGAGAGAACGTAATTTATTACAGCGTTCAAATTGAAAATTTTTAGAGAACCTCTTTTTAAATTATACAAAGGGCTGTGAAAAAGCACATTTGTTTTTCACAGCCCTTTGTAGTAAAATATATAAACATTATCGCCGTCGGCAGACTTTAAATCCGCAGTTCACAACTTTTGGCATAGCCAAAAGCCAATTGCTACGCAATTGTCCGCATCTATCTTTGCGGTTGATGTTCGGG
>JAFSVK010000088.1 GCA_017444985.1 Bacillota bacterium | reverse complement strand
TGCTATTGAAGTAAAATTGAGATAGCTTGTTCGAGGACTATGAAATGGCTCGAAGCCAATGTAGAGCATTGGTGAGAGACATTGACGACTAACCTTTGCAAGATAGCCAATTTTACGATTTATGAGTTTTTAGAGGTGCCCTTAAAAACTGCCGACGGCGACAATGTTTATCAAGGGGCTAAAAAACGTATTTTGTTTTTTCAGCCCCTTTAATCCTCCGGGTGAGCCTCACCTTCGTTTTTTTGTTTTTCTTCCGTTCTTATTACGGCATCCTCCACAGAAACATAGTGTATCTTTACGGCTATTTCCTCGGAGTAAAATCTGGAAGCGAATATTTTTCTTATGAACTTCACCTTTCCGAAGAAAGTGAGTATATTTCCCAAAAACCTGCTTTCATAGAATATCTTCTTGCCCTGTGCCTGTGCTATAAGCTTTGCAAAGGTAGAGGTGGATATGTGCTTAGGGTCCATAGGCCTTGTGGTTTGGGACACATCCTCTTTTATTACCCTCTCTATGTGATAGGCAAGATTTTCTATGTATATGAAACTTTTTTTATTGTTTATAAGGGGAAATACGGGAGAGAGCCTTATAAAAAGAGAGAGCTTTCTGTAGTTTCCGGGGCATCCTTTGCCGTATACCATGGGAGGTCTTATTACAGAAACTTTAAAATCCTCACTTTCAAGAGCCTTTATTTTTCTTTCCCCGAAAAACTTGCTTTTACCGTAGAGGCTGTCGGGTATTACCGGGGTGTGGGAATTTATTTCTCCATCTCCGCCGTATACCGACATAGATGAGAGAAATATAAAGTGTTTCACACCCATTTTCTTGGAAGCCTCGGCTATATCCGCCGCAAGGTCGGTATTTATCTTTTTGTAGGCTGCGGCGTATTTTTTTTCTCTTTTATGAACTATAGCGGCGCAGTGTATTACCACATCGCAGGGTTCGTTAAATATCCCCTCTCTTACACTTACACACTTGCACTCATATCCCATTTCCGTAAGATATGCGCATACATTTCTTGCTATATAACCTTTCTCCCCGGTTATAACTACTTTCAATCCTTACCCTCCTTAACACCCTTTGCACCAAGAACGGAAAAAAACGTTCTTATTATAATTACAAAGTCGGTGAAAAAGCTCATTTTCTTAACATAATCTCCGTCATACTTAGCCTTAAGTTCTATGGGCAGTTCATCTCTGCCGTTTATCTGTGCAAGACCCGTAAGCCCGGGAAGAACGGAGTTTGCATTATATCTGTCCCTAAGCTTTACCAGATCGTGCTGGTTCCACAGTGCGGGGCGAGGTCCTACTATAGCCATCTTTCCCTGTAAAATATTAAATATTTGAGGGAGTTCGTCAAGGCTGTACTTTCTCATAAACTTGCCCACCCTTGTAATATACTTTTCGGGGTCTTCAAGCAGATGAGTGGGTACATCCTTGGGGGTATCCACTTTCATAGTTCTGAATTTATAAATATAGAAATGTTTTCTGTTTTTTCCTATACGCCTCTGTTTGAATATTACGGGGCCACCGTCCTCAAGCTTTACCGCCAAAGCAAGTAAAAGTATGAGCCAGCCGAAAAACACAAGGAAAAGTATGCAAATATAGCAATCTATACTTTGTTTTATTCTCGGATACATTATTTTTCTCCTTCGGGGCTAAAATTAGGCACTATCTTCTTTATCATATCCACCGTGTTCTCGGGTTCGTTTTGAGAAACATAGTAAAGGTCTTGCAGTTTCCTCTCAAAATCCTCTTCATCTATATCCACGGGTTTGGTAACGAATATCTTATCGTGGAAGAGTATTTGCATATCGTTTTTCTCTTCTTCCATAATAAGCTCTTCAAAACGCTTTTCTCCGGGTCTTAAGCCCGTGTAAACTATTTTGATGTCCTTATCGGGAGTAAAGCCCGAAAGCCTTATAAGGTTTCTTGCAAGGTCATCTATTTTTACGGGGTCTCCCATATCAAGTACAAATATCTTACCGCTTGCCCCGAAGGCTGCCGCCTGAAGTACGAGCCTTGATGCCTCGGGTATGGTCATAAAATATCTTGTTATTTCGGGATCCGTTACCGTAACGGGGCCTCCTGTTTTGATCTGTTTTTTAAACAGGGGTATAACACTTCCGTTACTGCCCAATACATTGCCAAAGCGTACCGCTACGAATTTTGTATTGCTCTTTTTGGCATAGCTTTGTACTATAAGCTCCGTTATCCTCTTTGTGGCTCCCATAACATTTGTGGGGTTTACCGCCTTGTCGGTGGAGAGAAGTACAAATATCTCGCTTCTGTACTTATCCGCACACTTTACGGTATTGAGAGTGCCGAATACATTGTTTTTAACAGCCTCCGCAGGTACCTGTTCCATTAAAGGCACATGCTTGTGAGCAGCCGCATGGAAAACAACCTGAGGGCGATAGTCTTCAAACACTCTTTCTATAGAACTTACATCCCTGACAGAGCCTATTCTGACCGTCATATTAAGCTTACCCTCGTACTTGTCATTAAGTTCCGTGTAAAGTTCGTAAGCATTATTTTCATATACGTCAAATATTATAAGAAGCCCCGGAGAAAACTTTGCTATCTGTCTGCAAAGTTCGGAACCTATAGAACCTCCACCTCCCGTAACAAGTACGGTCTTACCCGATATGTAGCTCGATATGCTCTTGGTATCTATCTCCACCTCTTCACGGAAAAGAAGGTCTGTGATATCCACATCTCTAAGCACATGGAAACCCTGTGATATATCGCTTAAAGGGGGTATCATCTTAAGCACGCAATTTGTTTTTGCGCAGTATTTCATAATTTGATTAAGCTGTGCATTTGTGGCGGAGGGTATGGCTACTATTATCTCTTCTATCTCGTACTCCGAGGCAAGCCTTGGTATATTGGCACAGTTATGGGTAACTCTTACACCCATGATGTTGGTATCGTTCTTTTTGATATCATCATCGACTATAAGCACAGCCGTTCTGTCCTCGTAGCCTTTTTCTGCGGTGGCGATGCTTCTTATAACATTGTAGCCCGCAAAACCCGCACCTACCACAAGCACCCTTTTAAAACCTGCTTTTCTCGTGATGATGTGTTCTATATTTATAAGAAACTTCTTTATTACCCTGTAGCCCGAGCGGGAAAACATAAAAAGTATGATATCCGTTATCCACGCCACCATAAGCATACGCTTTGAAAGCACAAAGGGTACTGCCTCACTTATAAAAGAGTAGTCTATAACATACAAAAGCACAAACACAAAGGTATCGGCAATAATTATCTTATATACATCCTCTATTGTGGCATACTTCCATATATTGGAGTAAAACCTAAAAAGATAGTATATTATGATACATATAGGGGATATGCACAAAGCTGCCAAAATATACCAGTTCCATACCTGTGGTGCTATGACTACCCCCGCGCCTCCCGGAAGTCCGGGTATGGTGCCGCCGTACCAAAGGCATATAGCAAATATAAGAGAAAAATTTATAAACAGTATGTCAAGTACTATATAAAGCAGTGTTTTATTTGTTCTTTCCCTTGCCAAGAGCTTCTTTTTGTTCATTTTGTTCTTCTCTCTTCAGTATAGTATTCACTCCAAAGCCCGCACCGAAAATACACCAGAACACAGGGGAAACGCTGACCACCGAGTCCGTTGTGAGTCCCGAGGCGAAAAAGGATGTAACTGCCGCTAAAAATCCCAGAGCCACAGCGAAAACGAAGGGGTTTTCGTCAGCGGCAAAAAGGGTCTTTACCGTTGTGACAACATAGTATCCGTACAAAAATACAAACAGCAACAAACTTACCAAGCCGAAGTTTATACCCACCTGTAAGAATATGCTGTGGGGTTTATCTATTATCTGATAGGGATTTCCCAAATATTCCAGTTTTTTGTAAACATCTTCCTGAGGAAATTCAAACTCAAAGCAGTCCGCTCCCGCTCCGAATATGATGTGACGGAAAAGTACGGGTATAGACCTTGACCATATATAACCTCTGTTTGAACCCAGTCTTTCAAGGCCCTTAAAGCCTATGGCACTTACACCCTCTTTACCTACGGGGTTTGAAAACTTATCCGCAAAGGCAAACTCGTTTTCGGCTACCTGTACAAATATGAAACTTATGGTATTGCCCGACTCATCGGCAGAGTCTATCATCATAAGGGGTGAGGTCTTATCCTTGCTTATACCCTTGGGATATATGTTAAGACACCACTGCATTCCCGTATCTTCTTTAAATATTTTGTAAGTCTTTATAACACCTTTAGGCTCTTGGCTCTCACTTTCTTCATCGGGATAGTACACAGCCCCGTCCTTTGAAAGCAAGGTATCCTCTCCCTTATATTCTACGGAAAAAACACCGAAAGCCGTTTCTATGATACAGTTTTTGCCCTGTACATCCACTTTTTTGTAGGCACTTGCAGACTCTCCCACATTGCCCTTAAAAACAGCATCCGTTATAATGCCGAGCTTTTGAGGTAAAAGAGGGTTTAATATAAAGGCAAGTGTGGTTCCCACCACGGCAACAACCGCAAAAGAAACGGCGCCTATCAGAGCTTTCTTATCCTTCTTTTTAAATATCAGAAAAGCTCCGCCTACAAGGCAGGATACCAAGGTACCCGAAAAGAAGCCTAAAAGGCCGCCTATACTGTCCGTACCGAACATAGCAACAAGGAGTATAAGGCTAAGTGCGGCAAAAACATATTTAATACGCTTTTTAACAGGCATAAAAAGTGCGCATATAAAGGCAAAGGCACTTGCAAAGCCGTAGTACATCCCCGCACAGTTGGGGTTATAGAATGTTCCGAATACGGAATCGAATCTTATAACAAGGGCGGGAGAATTAGGTGTGTAGGAAGAGCCTCTTACAAGCCTGTTCATAATATCGGTTTTAAATATGTCAAGTCCAATAGCCTGAAAAAAGCCTATAAGTCCCGAAAGAAGAAAAGCTGTCATAAATATGCCAACAGCTATATAAAGCCTCTTCTTGCTTTCGCAAAATGCCATTGTTACTATGAAAAACACTATATAGCAAAGCCATATCCACATACCTTCGTATCTTTCGGCAGCTCCCGAAAAGGCTGTGGTGATGTTCTTGGAAAATATGCTTGAAACCAGTGCAAAAAGCGCCAGCACGCCACTCAGTATAACGGGCAGAGATCTAAACCTTATGCTAAAGCCGTCTCTTCCCACTATTTGGAATACCACCGCAAGCACCGTAGCAACAGCCACCACCTTAAGCCACTTGGCTTTTGCAAATGAAAAAACATCTTTTATGGTGTCGGCGGATCTTATAATGCCGTACTCATCGGCGTTAACGGGTACCTTTGCAAGAACGCTTACAAGAGGTATAAGGGCTATGGCTATAAAAAGACACACAGCCACTATAATATCGCTGGAGTTTATTTTTTCAATTTCTGTTTTGGTCATCATGCTCTCCTCTTACCATTCAAAAGGTGTAGACTGATATACATAGTAGTTGAGCCAATTTGTAAAAAGAAGGCTCGAGTGTGCCTTCCAAAGTACTATAGGCTCCTTTGAAGGGTCGTTATCCTTAAAATAGTTTTGAGGTATCTCGGGGTCAATACCCTTTGCTACATCCCTTTCATACTCGTTTTTAAGTGTGAGGGAGTCGTATTCCGAATGACCCATTACAAATATCTGTCTTCCGTCATTTCTTGCCACGATGTAAAGCCCCGCCTCTTCGGAGGATGCCCATACTTCCAAGTCTTTTACCTTCTGTATGTCCTCTTCTCTCACCTGTGTATATCTTGAATGAGGGGCATAAAATACATCGTCGAAACCTCTCAAAAGGTCAACATGGCGCTGTCTTTTGGTGTGGGGGTAAACTCCCGATATTTTCTTATCAAGGTCGTACTTTTCTATGCCGTAGTGGTAGTAAAGTCCTGCCTGTGCACCCCAGCATATATGGAAGGTGCTTGTAACATTCTCCTTGCTCCACTCCATTATCTCCTTAAGCTCATCCCAATAGTCCACATCTTCGTAAGCCATTTTCTCCACGGGAGCCCCTGTTATAATAAGACCGTCAAATCTCTTTGACTTTATGTCCGTAAACACCTTGTAAAACTCCTCCAAATAGTCCATGGAGGTGTGCTTTGAGTTGTAGCTTTCCGTTCTTATAAGTGTTATTTCCACCTGTATGGGAAAATTACTCAAAAGTCTTAAAAGCTGTACCTCTGTCTGTAACTTATTGGGCATGATGTTGAGTATGGCTATTTTAAGAGGCCTTATATCCTGATGAAAAGCCCTGTCATCCCCCATTACAAATATATTTTCGTTGTTAAGTATGGTTTTTGCGGGTAAGTTGTCCGAAACCTTTATAGGCATATACTATCATCTCTTTCTAAATAATCCCAAGGGACTGTTTTATCCCATTAAAGGAACATTATAACACATAGGCTTTAAAAATACAATATAAAGATTAAGACAACGCCCTACCCCCGTGTTGACCGATTTTTAACGGAAAACACCCACTAAAAACCTAAGGGTACCTCTAAAAAGTGCTATTGAAGTAAAATTGAGATAGCTTGTTCGAGGACTATGAAATGGCTCGAAGCCAATGTAGAGCATTGGTGAGAGACATTGACGACGTACTCGGGCAAGATAGCCAATTTTACGATTTATGACTTTTTTGAGGTGCCCCTAAGTTAGAGTATTCTTTAAAGTTCGATGGTTGTGATATGGATCTTTCGTTTTTTTGCACTTTACGTTATAAAAACAGCATCAGGGGAAGTTATGGCGACATATTTTGAAATGACAGCTAAGTAAGAAACAAAACCCAAGGCTTTGTCGCAGTTGTTACAAGGGAATTTGATTTTCATACATTGTCAGAAACTAAAAAATGTTAATGTATGGATGCGGCAGTGTAGTTGAAGAAAGAAAGCCCTCAACCGTTAGCCTCGCCCGAACAGCCACAGCTGACGGAGAGGTGGCACAGCACAGCTGTGACGGAGAGGTACCCACCCCGGGAGGGGAAGGAAGCCCATAGGGCTGACAATTGAGAAACCAACACCTTCGATTGCAGAGCTATTAGCACCGTTCAACCCACAAACAATAATTTGTTGACCCAAATCAATTTTTAGCTAACGCGTAAAAATTGATTTTTCCATCAACCTTTTCGGTAATTACAAATTTACCGTTGTGGCGAAACCTCTCCGTCAGCTAAAGCTGCCACCTCTCCTTTCAGGCGAGGCATGGGTGTCGATGTAGCAATGGGGGGAAGTTATGGCGACATATTTTGAAATGACAACAAAGTAAGAAACAAAACCCGAGGCTTTGTCGCAGTTGTGGTTGTTACAAGGGAATTTAATTTTCATATATTGTCAGAAACCAAAAAAATGTTAATGTATGGATGCGGCAGTGTAGTTGAAGAAAGAAAGCCCTCAACCGTTAGCCTCGCCTGAACAGCCACAGCTGACGGAGAGGTGGCACAGCACAGCTGTGACGGAGAGGTACCCACCCCGGGAGGGGAAGGAAGCCCATGGGGCTGACGATGGAACGACCAACACCTTCGATTTCAAAATAGAATTCATACCCCTTATACAAATTCCAAAAACAGAAGACACCACAGTCTAACAATACTATTGTTTTTATATCGGCTTTGATTTATAATTGAGGAGAGATAAGTTTGATCACCTCTTTGTCTGTTGAATCCTTAAAAGAATTGGCAACGGATAACGGTATAGCATATACTGCGTAAACGTTAAAAAGGCTGTGAAGAACCACTTCACAGCCTTTATTATTATACAAAGTTTGCGGCAATTATAAACACAAAGAAGAAAAATGCGGTGACCTTTGTTAAAAGTTCAAGCTTTCCTTCTATGGAATTCTTTTTGTTCTTTCCCCAGTAAGAAGAATCCACACCGCCTGATGCCATACCGCCCATGCTGCTTGTAAAGCCTGCGGAATCCTTCTTTTGAGCCAATATAAGCGCTACTAAAAGTATAGCGGTAATTACGGACAATACGGAAAGTACTATAAAAGGCATCTGAGAAGATGCGCCTGCAACAGATACAGTGTTTGTTGCGGCATTTGCAACCTCTGTCACTACCTCACTTGCGTTTTCCATTATATTACACCTCCAAAAACTTCTGTTCATTTCAAAATCTTTTTAATACTACCACATTAAAACCGTAATTGCAAGAGTTTTATTGCGAAATTTCACATTTTTAGGAAATTTGTACATTCCCCTCCGCCTCAATGTTGCCTAAGGTCTCGGGGGCTATGATACCCTCTCCCAAAGTGTATACTACCCTGCCGTAGGAGTTTATGTAGTAGGGTATCTCCTCCAAGCTATCTATTATCTCGGGGCTGTCAAAGTAAAATTTATCACTGTTATTTACAAGGTTTATAAGGGTATTTTTGCCGTCTTTTTTAAGATCCGCATCGGGTCCGAAAATCTCGCTTTCGGAAAGGAGGGTATTTTCTCTTTTGGAAAATGTAAGAGGGCAGAGGGTGGATGATACCTTTCTATCTCCCATATACACCTGTTCTTTAAGAGCGAAGGATATTATGTCACGGTCCTCATAGCTTTCCTTTACGCTTATATCCACCTTAAATTTTGCACCCTTTGCCTCACCTTCAAGCCTGTTTATAAACTCCTTACCCTTTTTTTCGCTGTTTTGGCTTAGGAGCCTGTTTAACTCGGAGCCATAGTCCTTACGGGGAAATGTTATTTTAAGCTCCACATCCGCCCTGTTTATTTCCACATCGGAAAGTGTAAACTCCCCTTCGGTACTGCTGTCTACCTCCTCGGGTCTTGCTACTGTAATGCTTATGGTTTTGGTATTTGCCTGCCATTCCACCTCTGCCCCGAAACTCTCTGAAAAACTTCTTAAAGGCACGTAGGTAACACCCTTTATATTTTCCACACTGCCTTCTATATCCAACTTTTCCCCGTTAAGGGTGAAAAAGTCATCTCCCGCTTTAAAACTTAACTGTCTTTTTCCTCTTGTGGCACTTACCTGCCTTGTAGCCTCATCCCAGCCTACGCTCGCCCCTATAGCCTCGGCTATTTCTCTAAAGGGCACATAGGTCCTTTCATTTATGGTCTTTACCTCTCCCTCCAGCTCAAGTACAGCATCGTTTATTTTAATAACGGAAGCTTGTGCATTTACACAAAACGCACCCAAAGCCAAAAGTGAACAGGCTAATTTTTTTAATTTCATATTATCATTCCTTCTGAGTAAAAATACAATTTATCGGCTATTATAACATATATACGGGGTGTAGGCGGTTACAATTTTATTACAAAGAGTTAATTTATTTTAACCCATAGTAAAATACGTATGTTCTCCCTCTTTTTCTTTGACTTTTACAAGATTGACAAAAAAGTAAAAGAGTGTTATCATTTATAAAGGATATTTATCGCCCTTCTATGGCTAAGAGGGAGGGTGTGTCGAGCTCTTGCAAGTAATTCTGCAGTTTACTTGCGACCCGTATGCAGACGGGAAAGGAGTTTTCCGAGCTCGAAATATCCACGATTTGCAAACCGGGAGACGGCACTCCCGTCTCCCAAATTTATTTACGGAGAAGGCTACATCTCCGAATAAATTACAAGGAGGAAAAACTAAATGAGGAAATCATTTTTAACAAAGGCTATCGTCGCCGCCGGTGTAATGGCGAGTGCGATGGTCTTAAGTAGTATGGGCGTTTTTGCGGCAAATAATTTTAATTCAGCAGATACGACTGTTTTATCCGGCGATTCTGTTCCCGAAATTGCTGATACTTACAAGGGAAGTACAGCAGAAAATGCTACCGATGGAGTTAAATACACCTTAGATCTCACAGATCTTGTAAATGGTGATACTATTTATGGTTTAACAATTACGGGTGTTGGAGATAGTGAAGCTGAATCAAATGCTTATAAGTTTTCTAGTACATCTTCAGCCATTACTTTTACCACTAAAGGAAAATTTGATATTTCTGTAACGGCACCCTCCGGTAAAGGTATTGATCAATTAACTTTAAATAAGGGAGAGTCCCCTTCTTCAAGTAATGTAATTGATTCATCAGCTTCAAATGGTGGCACGGTAACAAAAACAAATTGTGACGCAGGAAAATGGACATTGGGTAGAGCAGGTTCACACGCATATGTTCAAAAGATAGAAATTACTGTTTACAAGACTTCTACGGAACCTTCTGTTGGTCTTGATGAAACCGCAGAATTAAATATTTTGAATGAAGATGGCATAAAATTAACTGCAACAAGAGAGAACGCTTCTGATGATGATGGATATTATTTGCAATGGTCATCTACAGGTAACATTGAATTGTCAGGAACAGGTGATAGTCGCACAGTAAAAGCAACATCTTCAGCGCAAGAAAATGAAACGGCGACTGTAACCGTTGATTTATATGATGACACCAATGACCTAATTGATACAGCTTCTTGTACGATTACCCTTTATGTAGAACATGAATTAGAAACCATATCAAGTGCGTACGCTTTAAATACAAGCAGCCTTGATGTTGGTACATACGAGCCAGGTGCTTTGGTTGGAGATTATCATTTCCAATTAAGTACTACAGCTAAAAATAAGGCTTGGGTTGTTGAGACAAATTCTCAATCATACAATGGAACAGATTATACAAAGAGATTAAAAAGTGGTGGTGGCAATGTTTTAATATTTAAGATTGCTTCACCTATGGATCTTGAATTAGAATTCCTTTCAGGTTCGAGCAGTTCATTAGACAGAACGATCACCATCACTTGTGATTCGAACAGCACTTATAACGAAGTACTTACGGCTGTTAGCGGAAGTGTTGGTGGTGATAATGGAAAGGGTATGGTAGCAGTGAAAAGACATCTTACATCTGCTGGAACTTATACTTTAACAACAAGCAACGGTATAAACTTTTATAACATTGCTTTAACACCTTATACAGAGGCAAACACCGCTGCACTTTCAACAGTTATTTCAAAGCAAACCCTTACCGGTTTAGATCCTGCTCCTAATGCAGTATACACAACCGATGACGATGCCGGTTACCTTATTTTTGAGTTTTCCCCTGCTGATGTGGCTGATATAGACAGCCTTATATATGGTGAAGAAGAAATTACAGAGTTGTACAACAATATTGTATTCCCCGATGGAACTACATATTCAGGTAACGGTAAGTATCTTTATGCAATACCTACAACCGAAAAATTATCTGTTTCTCAAATAACAGGCGAGTTTACGGTAGTACAATAAGGAGGGGTAAACAATGAAAAAATATATTAGTCCACAAATAGTTATTACTGTGTTGGATAATTCTGATATAATTACATTAAGTGCTGTAGGAGATAAGATATTTTCCGTTACTCCTACAAGTAAAAAAGCCGAAGCAACACTTGGTTTAAACTCATAAAAAACAACAAATATCGATATTTTTAAAATCTGCAGATAACAAACCCCCGAATAACCTCGGGGGTTTGTTATTGCACGGAGTATTTTCCACCTTTTCTATTACCCAAAATTGAAAATTTCTTGATTTTGGGTAATAGATATGTTAACATATTGTAAAAGGAGGGTATTTTGGATGAAACTTATAGAGCGAAAAAAATATTTGGACAAGATCATAGGTGTAATGGGTACGCCGGATATAAAGGTTTTGACGGGGGTGCGTCGTTGTGGTAAATCCAAGCTGTTGGAGGCTTTCAAAAGTTATATAGAAAAGAATGAGCCTAATGCAAATATAATACATATCAATTTCAATCTCCTTGATTTTGATGAACTGACGGATTACAGACCACTGTATGATTATATTAACAAAGGCTATAAAGAAGGGTGTAAAAACTTTGTTCTTATAGATGAGATACAAATGTGCAACAACTTCGAAAAAGCCATAAACAGCCTTCATACCTCGGAAAAATTCGACATTTATATTACAGGCTCAAATGCTTTTTTATTAAGTTCGGATCTTGCGACACTGTTTACTGGAAGAACATTTGAAATAAAAATATATCCCTTTTCCTTTGCGGAATATGTGGAATATTTTCAATACAGCGATCTTTATTCCGCTTTTGATAAATATGTTATCGAGGGCGGTATGTCGGGTTCCTATGTGTATAAAGACCAAGAAACCAAATACGACTACATAGAAGAAGTATTCAACACTTTGATAATAAGAGATATACGGCAAAAATACAAAATAAGAAATATGGCTCTCATGGATAAAACAGCCGATTTTCTTATGGATAATATTTCAAATCTCTCCTCTGTCAGGACAATATCCGATACATTTAATTCAAATAAAGACAAGATAAGCCACAAAACCGTAGGTACATATATAAATTATTTGTGTAATGCTTTTGCCTTTTATAAAATAAACAGATATGACATTAAAGGTAAAAAATATCTGTCAACTACCGAAAAATATTATCTTAGCGACCATTCCTTCCGCTATGCGAAGCTTGGCACCAAAAATATGGACTATGGCAGAGTATTTGAAAATATCGTGGCAATAGAACTTTTGCGACGGGGTTATGAAGTATATGTAGGCGTACTTTACAAAAAGGAAGTGGATTTTGTAGCCATAAAGCGTAACGAAAAAATATATATTCAAGTTTCGGATAACATTTCGGACGAAAAGACATTTCAAAGAGAGGTATCTCCTCTTTTATCCATACAAGATGCGTATCCTAAAATGATAATAGCCAAGACACGACATGAAAGCTACCAATATGAAGGTATTCGTATAATAGATTTTTCGGAGTGGCTAATGAATACCAACTGTTTGTGATCTTTCTCTGTGATTTTTGTTTAGAAAAGTCATAAAAGTGTATTTTTGTGACTTTTCTTTTGCTGTTTTCATTACAAAAATGCACAAAAGCGAACGCTCGGCGTTCGCTTTTTGTATATCAGTATGCTTTACCCCAATAAACCATTGTTTTGGCTTCCTTGCCGCAGCATACGCATTTATCGCTTATTTTTTCCTGCTCGAAGGGCATACACCTTGAGGTGATGGCGTATTCTTCTTTTATTTTGTTCTCGCACTCTTGGGAGCCGCACCACATAGCTTTTATAAAGCCGGGGGTCTCGTTTATGATCTTGCCCATTTCTTCCAGGCTTTGGGCGGTGTATGTGTGGGCATCTCTGTGGGCTCTTGCTCTTTCAAGCATATCCTTTTGTATGGTATCAAGAAGGGCTGTTACCTCTTTTTCCACATCCGCAATATTTACGGTAAGCTTTTCGCCCGTATCTCTTCTTGCAAGTACGCAAACACCATTTTCGATGTCTTTGGGGCCTATTTCAACTCTTACGGGTATACCTCTCATTTCGTACTCGCTAAACTTCCAACCCGGAGACTTATCGGAAATGTCTATGCCCGTTCTTGCCACTTTTGAGAGTCTGTCGCAAAGAGCCTGTGCGTTTTCAAGTACACCTTCTTTTTTCTGGGCAATGGGTATTACCATTACCTGCTTGGGTGCGATCTTGGGAGGAAGTACAAGTCCGCTGTCGTCGCCGTGTACCATTATAACAGCACCTATTATTCTTGTGGACATACCCCAACTTGTTTGGTGTACGTAGGAAAGTTTATTTTCCTTGTCGGTGTACTGTATATCATAAGC
Source organism: Bacillota bacterium (assembly GCA_017444985.1). Taxonomy (GTDB): domain Bacteria; phylum Bacillota; class Clostridia; order Lachnospirales; family CAG-274; genus UBA3680. Next base: position 22,629 of record JAFSVK010000088.1, on the reverse strand, counting down.
CTTTGCAAAGCCGTCACCGAAGTTGTGGCTGGTACCCGACTGCAAGGCTTTGCCGTCGTGCATAAGAGCCTCTATGGTATAGGTGGAGTTTGCACCCGCAAATTTTTCCTTATCCGTCTTTTTACCCTTTATCATAGGTATGGCAAGTACCTCTTCACAGAAGTCCGCATAGAGGTTGAGCATTTGTATCGTTCTTTCCTCTGCCTCTTCCTCCGTAGCGTGGGCAGTGTGCCCCTCCTGCCACAAAAATTCCATACTTCTTAAGAAAGGTCTTGTGGTCTTTTCCCATCTTACAACGGAACACCACTGATTATAAAGCTTGGGAAGGTCTCTGTAGGACTGTACTATATTGGCATAGAGGTCGCAGAAAAGGGTCTCGGAGGTAGGTCTTACACACATTCTCTCCTGCAACTTTTCTCCTCCGCCGTGGGTGACCCAAGCCACCTCGGGAGCAAAACCCTCTACATGGTCCTTCTCCTTCTGTAAAAGGCTTTCGGGTATGAACATAGGCATATACACGTTCTCGACCCCCGTAGCCTTAAATCTTTCATCAAGAGCCCTTTGTATATTTTCCCAGATAGCGTAACCGTTGGGGCGTATTATCATACAACCCTTTATGCTGGAGTAGTTTATAAGCTCCGCTTTTTTTACGATATCCGTATACCACTGCGCAAAATCCTCTTCTCTTGAGGTGATGGCGCTTACAAGTTTTTCTTTACCTGCCATTGTTTTTCTCCTTTAAAAAAATATTCTATGCACTCTGGGGGAATTGAACCCCCATTACCCGGTTCGGAGCCGAGCGTCTTATCCATTGGACTAAGAGTGCAAGGAAAATGCCCCTTCGGGCAATGCCTTATTATATCAAACTTTTTTACTTTTGTACAGCCTTTTCCAAAAGGCAGACCGCTTTTGCGGATATGCCTTCCATGGCTCCCGTAAAGCCCAATTCTTCCTCGGTGGTGGCTTTTATGTTTATATCCTCCGTATCCATTTCAAGAACAGAAGCTATATTTTCTTCCATTTGGGGGATATGGGGTCTCATTTTAGGTTTTTGTGCCACTATGACCGCATCTATATTTACAACGGTGTAGCCCTTTTCAACTATCCTATCATATACTTCTTTAAGCAACTTTAAACTGGATATGCCCTTATATTGAGGGTCGGTGTCGGGGAAAAGCTTTCCTATATCTCCAAGCTTTGCCGCTCCCGTCATGGCATCCATTATGGCATGTATGAGAACATCCGCATCGGAGTGCCCTATAAGCCCCAATTCAAAAGGGATATCCACGCCACCTATAATAAGTTTTCTATCCTTGCCAAGCCTGTGTACATCGTAACCCAAGCCAACTTTAAACCCCATATTATTGTTCCTCCTTAAACCACATGGAAAACTCACAGCCACAATAGTTTTGCCTATATATACCGTATTCCTTTGAAAGCTGTGTACTCCTTTTGTAACCCTCTTTTTTCTTAAAATCCGAAAAAAGGTATTTCACCCCGTATTTTTGGGAGATCTCCTTGCCTATGGCATTTATGAGGGGTGAATTTTTGTGGGGACTTACGGTGAGAGTGGTGGTGAAATAGTCAAAGCTTTCCTTTTTTGCCAGCTCTGCCGTTTTTTCAAGCCTCAGCTTAAAACAGGCTTCGCACCGTTTCCCACCTTCTTTTTCCTCTTCAAGTCCCTTTATAAAGGCAAGATACTCCTCATGTATGTACTCACCTTCCAAAAGCGAAATATCATACCCACACTTATTTATGACCTCTATTTGAGTCTTTAGACGAAGAAGGTACTCATCTTCGGGGTAAATATTGGGATTGTAATAAAGGAGGGTGATGTGAAAGTAGCTTGCCAGCCTTTCAAGTACCGCTGTGGAACAGGGACCGCAACAGGAATGAAGAAGCAGCTTCGGTTTGTTTTCACCGAAAACCTCGGGAAAAGAGGCTATTTCCTTTTCCATGGTCTTATCGTAGTTTTCTTTTATCGTCATTATTTTGAAAAATCCGTTATCCTCTTTGTGATGAGAGCAAATTGCTTATCTATTTCTTCTTTTAAAGCCTCTCCCTCTGTCATAGCCGAAACACTGCTATCCATGGGAAGGGAGCATATTATATCCGCTTCGACATAGGCTTCTTTTGGTCTTGAGAATACTTCTATCCTCTCTCCGCAATGAGGACAGAGCATATAGCTCATATTTTCCACCACGCCTATTACCTCTACATTGAGAAGCTTTGCCATATTTATAGACTTATTTACTATCATACCTACCATATCCTGAGGAATCGTCACCATTATAACACCCGTAAGGGGTATGCTTTGCATTACGGTAAGGGTTATATCCCCTGTGCCGGGAGGCATATCCACTACAAGATAGTCCAGTTCTCCCCAATTGGTCTCGCTCCAAAACTGTGTGACACAGCTTGAAAGCATGGCACCTCTCCATACTACGGGCTGGTTTTCGTCCCCCAGCATCATGTTAAGGCTCACTACCTTTACACCGTCTTCATTTACGACGGGCACTATCATATCATTTTCGGCATAGGCTCTCTGTCCTGCAACACCCATAAGTCTTCCTGCGCTGGGACCCATGATATCCGCATCCATAAGGCCTACTTTGTAGCCTTGTTTTGCCAAAGATTTAGCCACGTAAGCGGATACTGTGCTTTTTCCCACACCGCCTTTACCGCTCATAACACCTATAACATTCTTTATTTTATTTAAAGGGTTTATTTTTACTCCGCAATTTCCGCTGTCATTTCCGCACTTGCCCTTTGAAGGACAAGATGAACAATCACTCATGTTTCCTCCTATTCCTCTTCCTTCGCATACAGTAGGGTATCGCCCTCATATACTGCTTTTAGCGAAAAGAAGGGTCTGTTTTCAATAATGTATTTTAAAAATATTTTATCCGCCTGCCAAGTGTTTAAAGAAAGTATCCTTTCCTCTTCTATCCACTCTAATCTACCTTCATTGCAGGCTATTTCTTCCCCCGTAAAATTTTCCGAGGTGAATATAAACATGTACTCGGTATAGTCTCCGTTTACAAAGGTCACTATACCTCTGAATACAGGCTCTATATCATAGCCCGTTTCTTCCTTTGCCTCTCTTATAATGCACTCTCTCGGGCTTTCTCCCTCATAGAAGTGTCCGCCTACTCCCGACCATTTGCCTGCATCTGACTTATTTTCTCCTCTTAAGAGGAAAAGGTACTTATTTTCCTTTTTGATATAGCAAAGAGTGGTTATATCCTTCATTATTCTTCCTCCAAAAAGGCAAGTACCCTTTTATTAAACTCTTCATGTTCCTTAAAAAGGTAAAAATGGTCTCCCTCGTTAAGAGAGAGGGTGGCATTTGGTATGGCAGAGGCTATATCCTTGGCATGGCTTACCTTTATCATATCTTTTTTGCCGTTTACCACCAATGTTTTTGCCTTTATGTTTGTAAGTGCCTGTCTTTCAAGCTTGGGTTCATTTACCATAAGGGCATAAACTTCCTTTTCAAGCTTTGCGGCGGATGAAAACTTTGCCGCAAGGCAGTGGGATATATAGCCAAGGTATATAAGAGCTCCCGCCGAAAATGTAAGCCCCGAAAACTTGTAGTTTCCTCCCACAAGTATAAGCCTGTCCACCATGTCGGGATTTTTAATGGCAAAGAGCATGGCTATATTGGCACCGTCACTAAAGCCCAATATATTCACTTTATCGTATTCCAAGGTCTTTAGTATATTTTCAAGGTCTATAACTATTTTCCCAAGGCTTAAGTCGTCTCTGCCAAAGGAAGACTGACCGTGGCCTCTGGAGTCGGGCACAAGGAGGGTATAGCGGTCTTTAAAAAACTCTACCTGATGTTTAAAATCCCCTGCTTTTCCGCCGTTACCGTGTATAAGTACAAGTACTGGGGCTTCCTTTTTTTCGTATATCTCATAGTGTATATCCGCACTTCCGGAGCGTATATATCCGTCTGCCATAGTATCACTCCTCCAATGCAGGGTCTTTTGCACCGTTTAAGCTAAAGGCTTTTTGCCTGTCTATACAGGTGGCGCATTTTCCGCAGGGCTTTTCTCCGCCTTCGTAGCAACTCCAAGTAAGGTGGTAGGGTGCCCCCTTTTCAAGTCCCGTTTTTACTACCTCTGCTTTATTACATTTTACATAGGGAGCATAGACCTTTACCTTCTTGCCGCTTCCCAAATATATGGCTCTTCCTATAGCCTCGTTGAACTCTTCACTGCAATCGGGGTAGGCATTTCCCGCTGCATCGTCTGCGTGGGCTCCGTAGTAAAGCACATCACAATCCTTTGATATGGCTATAGCGGCTGCCGCAGAGAGAAAAAGACCGTTTCTGAAAGGCACGTAAGTAGACACGGAATCTCCTCCCGTGGTTTTAAGCTGCTCGGCATATTCTTCTTTTGGTATCTCTTCTTTTGAAGAGGACAATAAAGAAGAAGAGCTGTATACAAACATATTTGTAAGGTCTGTTTCTATATGCTCCACACCGTAGTACTCTGCTACCTTTCTTGCGGATATTATTTCTTTGGTGTGCTTTTGACCGTAAAATACCGAAAGGGATATAACATTATCTTTGCCGTATTTTTCCACCGCTTCGCAAAGGGCTGTGGTGGAGTCTATGCCACCGCTTGAAAGTACAAGAGCCTTCAAATCACATCACGCCCCTTATTCTTTGTTGAAGTGAGAGTTCGGTCTCGAAAGCCCCTCTCAAGGTGGTGGTAAATGTTTTGGCATTTACATTTTTAATGCCCCTTGCCGTCATACAGCTGTGGCAACCCTGTATCATAACAGCCACATCCTCGGAGCCTGTGACCTTAGACATAATGTCTGCTATATCGTTACCTATCCTCTCTTGAAGCTGCAACCTCTTGCCTACCATTTCGGCTATTCTTGCTATCTTGCTTAAGCCTATGACCTTTCCCTTGGGTATATAGGCTACGGACACCTTCATATCATACATAAGTGCCATGTGGTGCTCGCAGAAACTGAATATATTTATATCCCTCACCACCACAAGATCCCTTGAGGACGTTCTGTAGTCCTCGGAAAATGTCTTTTCAAACATTTCGGCTATCTCGTCGTTGGTATAGTTCATACCCTCGAAAACTTCCTCATACATTTTTGCCACTCTTTTGGGAGTATCCGCAAGCCCCTCTCTTTCGGGATCGTCTCCCAGGGCTTTAAGTATGCCTCTTATATGTTCTTCTATCGCCTTTGTGTCTATCATATTATACTCCCTTCGTATCAGGTGCCCATATATATTTATGCAGCTGTAGCTGTATATTTACATCTCTAAGCTTGTTCTCAATAAGGTATTCCACCGCTTCTCTTGGTGTAAGAGAACCGAAAACGGTGCTTATATATACATTCGTTCTTTCTCTGAGACGGTAAAAGTCTGTTATCTGCCGTGACTTTTCCAGATCTTCCCTACTCCCGCACACAAACTTTACACAATCTCCCTTGTCTACATACTCGTAGTTGGACATAAGCATATACTTTTCCATACCGCTTGAGGGGGTTTTGTAGTCCAGTGTTACGGAGGGTCTATTTTTATATTTTTTTGTAAATGATATATCTTTACTGCCGTTTGTTTCTATCTCGGTGCGTATATCTTCAAAATGTGAAAGATATTCTATAAGAGTTTCTATACCTTCCACCGTAAGAGGCTCTCCCCCCGTAAGGGTGATGTTTCTCGCACCCGTTGATAGTGCAAAGGCATATATATCTTCTTTTGAAAGCTTCTCTGTCTTGCAGTTTTCTTCCTTTGCCCACAGGGTATCACAGTAAGAACAGTTTAAATTGCAACCCTTAAAGCGTATAAAGGCAGCCAGCTGTCCCGCTTTCATGCCCTCGCCGTTTATACTTACGAATTTTTCCGCTACTTCGTACATATATCTTCCTCGCAATACTTGGCACAATTGGCAGGGGTCTCGTATACGGTGGCAGACAGAACATTACAACCTTTAAGCTTTGCCTGTTCGTAGAAGTATTTTGCAAATCTTTCCGCCGTAGGTCTGAAGGGTAGTGTTATAATACTAAAGTCCTCTTCTTTAAGGGCTGTAAGTGTAGTTTCTTTAAGAGAACCTTCTTCTATGATAAGGCTATGGTCAAAGGGCTTTGTTATTTCCCTTACCAAGGCTTTAAGCTCACCAAAATCTATTATCATATCCCGTGTGTTACCGCCTGTGTTTAAAGTATCGCCCTTTATCTCTATTGTCACTTTCCACCTGTGGCCGTGGATATTTCCGCATTTTCCTTTATAGTCCTTTAAAAAATGGGCAGAATCAAAACTGCTCTCTGCTTTTAAAATATACATATTTTCACCTAAAAAAGGGCATAAAGCCCTTCATTCCAATTCCTTAGTTTTGTTTATAGACAGGAGGGTCTCGAACTGTCTTTTTATATTATTCCGGTATCGAATCAAGGGTCATCCTGCCCGGCATGGCGGCTCTGAACTCGTCTAAAAGTATGGATGCCGTTCTTTCAAAGTCTACTTCGTTGCCTTTTTTGAGAAAGCCCCTTATTCTTCCTATTTCTTCAAGTACGGTCTCTGTGGTTTTACCCTCGGGGGTTATTTTGTATCTTGCTTCTACAGAGCCGGGGTAGGTCTCTTCCAACATTTCTATAAGCTTTAGTGATAGGGTCACGCTGTCTACGATATCGTCGTTTAAAGCTCCCGTAAATGCCAGCTTTAAGCCTACCGCCTCATCGTCAAACTTAGGCCATAGTATACCCGGGGTATCCAAAAGCTCAAAGCCCTTTACCACCTTTACCCACTGTTTGCCCCTTGTAACACCTGCTTTATCACCTGTTTTGGCAAGCTTTCTGCCTACGTACTTGTTTATAAGAGTGGACTTGCCCACATTGGGTATACCTACTATCATAGCCCTTATGGGTTTAAATATCCTACCTCTTTTTCTCAGAGCCTCCAGCTTCTCCTTCATAAGCTCTTGAGAAACATTTGTGATATCCTTTACACCCTTACCCGTAACGGAGTTGGTTTCTATTACTCTAAAGCCCTTATCCGTGTAGTACTTTGTCCAAGCTGCGGTCTTAACAGGGTCTGCAAGGTCTGCTTTATTGAGTATAACTATTCTGTATTTATTTTTTGCCAAAGTATCAATATCCGGGTTTTTACTGCTGTAGGGTATTCTGGCATCAAGAAGTTCTATAACGATATCCACAAGGGAAATATCCTCTTCCATCATACGCCTTGTTTTTGTCATATGCCCGGGGTACCATTGTATGTTCATATTATCCCCCTTTCAACAAACTACCGAATTATTATATCACAATATTTAGATTAAAGCAAATAAAAAAGGACGAAGCTTTCGCCTCGTCCTAAAATGTCGTTATCCCATTTCGATACTTACGATATTTGTACCACTGTTGAATTCCATTCTACCCGTACCGCCGTTAGTTTGTATTGTTACGGTGGTTCCGCCGTTATTAGGCGTTATGGTAGGTGTGGCATTAAAGGTATTTGTAGATAACCAGTTAGCTAACTGCCAATACCAAACCGTACCGTCGGTATGGAGTATAATAGTCAAATTCTGACCTGCGTAAGATGAAGGTATGTCGAGATACTTATTTCCGTAGGATATATCCGAAGGAACCGCCTCTGTAGGAGCCTCTGTAGGTGCTTCGGTAGGTGCTTCCGTAGGAGCCTCTGTAGGTGCTTCCGTTACGGGTGCGGAAGTAGGAGCTTCCGTTTCATTCTCTGTTACGGGAGCTGATGTAGGAGCTTCCGTAGGAGGTTGTACCTCTGTGGGAGCCATTGTTATAGTGGTAGGCTCCGTATCGGAATCAAGTACCACACCGTTTTGAAGGTCTCTTACCTTAGGTATGGTGTACTCGTATACATCTCTGTCGGCATCTAAAGTGATGACCTGATGCCAATCGGCATTTGCACACTGTATGGATGCTCTTCTTTCTATGGATACGTTATTCTGTCCGCCCTTAAGCTTTACGGTAACTCTCAGAACGTTTGTTCTTTGGTTGTAAACACCGTCGCCGTCGGGATCTTCCATAAGGTTATCCACTACCACATCCTCAAGTATATAGTCCATAAGCCCCATATCGTAGCTTATTTCCTCGCCGTCTTCGCTGGTGGCCTTCATGGACCAATTGGCTGTACCTAAGTTCTCTACCTTGAATGTCCATTTTACAACATCGGTATTCTCTGTACCGTCTTCTCTTGTGTCTATATCGGGGTCCGTACCGTGAAGTCTGACCCTGTCGGCACACTGAAACTGCCTTGCAATATTATCTATCATACTGTCTGCAAGGGTCACAGCCTGTTGTCTGTCTGTCATGGTGCCGTAGCTTTTTATAAGAGGGGTGATCATACCCATTACAAATACCACTACCACCGTCAAAAGCGACATTACGATAATGAGTTCCACCAACGTCATACCCTTACGGGTGTTTTTGCGTAAGGAAGTAAATTTATTCATAGTCTTTTCCTCCTTACTCTACAAACTTAAGTCCGCCGGCTGCGTAACGGGTACCTCTTACAAGTGCAGGCTGAGTATCCATAGGTGTAGGAAGCTCATCCGGGTCGGAGGGCGTATTCTTCTTTAACGTTTGCGCATCGCCAACAGTCATATTCTTTTGCTTAAGTGTTATTGTTACATCGGGAACGGAGGCGCCTGTAATATAGTTCTTACCGTCGCCTACCACAACATCCACAGTGCCCCAATCAGCCTTGGAGTACTTTGCCTCTCCGTCATGGGTCTCACTGTATTTTCTGTTGTATAGTTCCACATAATCCTCGGTCATGTTTTCATATATTTCGGATCTTGCAACTGAGCCGGTGGATGCGGCTATGACCGTAAAAAATCCCAAACAAACCAGTGTGAGAAGAGCTATGGAAACTATGACCTCGACCAATGTAAAACCTTTATTGTTCTTTTTCATAATATCACACCTCGCTCTTATAGTGCGTCCAGTTTATAATGGAATCGTCCGCAACTTCGTCTACCATTGTGTGGTTAAATCTGTATGCGTGATCGTAATCTCCTCCCGCGGCAACGGGATCCCTGTACTCTATGGTACCTTCGGGGATCTGAGGCCATGAAGGATATTCGTCGGAATCACCTCTCCAGTATTCGGGTACAAGTACAAGTTGTATATTACTCTCATCAGACCCATTACCCCAATCGCTATCGGACATATTGAACACAGTCGCTCTTCCGTAGAGCCTGGAGTTTTCGCCGAACTTCAAGGAGTTTGATGCTCCCATGGCATAAAGTCTTGCAAGTAATGTTGTGTTGTCGGCAACTATAATATGGGAGTTACCTGTTTCTGCAATGACCGTAAGCCTTGTTTGAACTATTTTATTCTCATCCTCATCATCGGAGGTAGACTCTTGGTTTTTAAGTCTTTCCAAAAGAGGCATATTGTTAAACTCCGTTGTGGGAGTCACCGAACCCGTATAGTTCTTGTTGTCCTCTACGGTAAGTACTTTGCCCGTACCGGGGTTGCCGAGAGTTATGGTGTTTCCACCCAATACATATATAAATACTCTTGCAGACTCTCTCTCCGAAAACATGGGTGAGAATGATATCTGGTTCAATGTGATGTTGGATTTTACACCTATCCATATATCCTGGTTAGGCTCATCTTCCACTACTATATCCACACCGGGAGCACCCGAGGGACCTATAATAAGGTTTGAATCGCTTGATGTAAGCAGGGGGATACCGGGACACATCTGAGGGTTCCAGAAATCGTAATCATGTTGCATACTTATATATGTGTTCATGACAGCAGGTCTATCCATCCAGAACATGGAATGTTCCATAGGCTGAGGAACACCGTCTATATATGTGTAAGCACTTATATCATGAGACCATGCACTTACAGAGTCGTTGTACTCTATAATGGCACGCATCTTATCCGACTCGTACATAGCATCTGCCCAAGCAGAAGCGTAGTTAACATCATTAACGGCTATCCAACCGTCTTCCTCAAGTACCATGTGCTCTCTGTTATCCGCATTGTGAGGGCCACCCCATACGGGACCTGTCTTTCCGTATACTCTTGAGGTAGCTCCAAGAATACAATCATACTGGTTCGTGGTAATAGCATTCTTAGCTTTAAGTGTACCGTTAAAATCAAACTGGTTAACACCGCCTACATATCCGCCTACCATAGCCGCATTTGCATACACATATCTACCTGCGGGGAAATAGCCACCGTACAGTTTTATTTGTCTGTTGGAGGTAACATTTCCGTCTATGGTATTACCGTAGTAAAACTGTATACCCTCGGCACTTGAAAGAGCAGCCTCTTCTCCCTTTGCACAATCAAGGAAGTTAGCCTCTATATAACCTGCACCGCTACAGTTTACCGTATTGTTGCTACCGTAGGTTATAATATCGTCATTTTTAAGATTGCCGTCATCTTCATAGCCCGCTTCTTGATATTCCGCAAAATCCTTTACCTTTATGTCTCCCTTAAATCCTACATTACCCATGGCAAATACAGCACCGTAGGCTGTGAAATTTTGCAAGGAAACACCCGATCCGTTTATACCCGCAAGACAGCAGAGCACATACTCGCCCGAACGTCTTACTATAGGGTAGTTAACATCTGCTCTTGCAGGTTTTCTTTGGTCATATATCTGTGAAGAATATCTCTGACCGTTTACATCTACATGAATGTCTACGGTAACATCGTAGTCATTGTTTGAAGCTTTCTTTTCATTATAGACCAGCTCCACATTTGCCTCGTTTCCCGAAGGAAGTTCAAAAGGCTCCAAGTCTACATCCACGTGGGTGAGACCGCTGACATTGTATATATAACCCTTGTCGAAAAGGGAATATATATTTCCGCTTCTTGCAGAGTTTGTAAGTATGTCATGCATAGCCTCGTTTACCGACTTGGCATCGTAATAAGCCTGGTTTAAGTCTCTTCTGTTTGCTACCGTATTAACTGTCATCGAGGAGGTTGTCATAAAGCCTAAAACAAGCACACTCAATACAGCTGCGATAACAATTACAAGGGCGATATTAGCACCTTTTTTGCTGTTGTTCATTTTTCCCCCTCCTTATGTTGCTCTTAGTGTGTGAAGTAGAGGTCGAAATCTATCTGACCGGAGGCAGATTTATTTCCGAAGTTGTCTTCATACTCTGTTATAGCCATACGATTAACAACTATACTCTTGTTTAATTCGTTGATCTTACCTACATAGGAAACAAAATCCCTAACTTTATCTTCTCCGAGTGTTACAGCGGCTGTTGCCGTAAGACAAGGTATCTTGTATTCTTCAAGTTCTTCCTTGGAAGGCTTTCCGCTTGTAGCGGGTGCTACATCGGAGGAGCCTTCTCCACCCTCTTCACCTTCAGCCGTAGATTCGGAGGTAGGAAGTGAAACCGTGGTCATTTCTACCTTAGAGTCTGTACTTGCGGCGATCTCCGCATTGTATATATTTCTCTGTTCTTCATCTATTATAGCAAGAGCGTTTCTTGTGGGATAGTAAAGAACTTCGTGATTTATACCGAAGGGTGTGGGAGCCTTTGCCGTTACCTTTTCTTCGGAAAGATAATACAATATACGGTTATCCTGCTTTGCAAGTTCTTCCAAAAGTCTTTCGAGACCTACATCACTTGTAAGTTTCTCATGACCCGGAATCTCGTTGAAAGTAAGTTCGTTGTTGTGGTTGAGTTTTAAGAGGTAGTCCTCTTTTTCTATTTTTTCTTTGGCAGTTGCAAGCTTTGTTTCAAAAGCAGAGCCTGTGTACTCTGTTATCTTCATCTGCATAGCTTCGTAGTTGTCGTTAGACTCTTTTCTCTCTGCCGTAAGCTTTGTAATCTTGTCGTTATAAGGAGCTATAACAAATCTTAATACAAGTACCACAAAAGCTATAGCACCTACTATAATAAGGAGAGCTTTATCTCTCTCGCTTATAGTACCTAATTCCATTTTCACTGCTGAGCTCCCCCTTCCTCTGCGTTAGCCGAAGCATCCGTAGTTTCCTCAACGGGAGCCTCTTCTTCTTCGTCTACTTTTACCTCACAAGCAAGATCGAATCCGTATCTTAATGTAGGATCGTCGTTGTCGTTTGTTGAGGTATAACCTGTGTATCCTATATAGGAATATTCATCCATACAAGCCTGATCCATTCTTATAGCCTCTACAAGAGTACCTATATCGGCTGTATCCGTACTTGTGGTCTTGAACTTATAGGTAAGAACACCGTTTGAATAGGATACCGCCGTTATCTTCATTGTACCGGGTATTCTGGCGTTAACACTGTCTACCACATTCTTTATAGCGTCATAAGTTGCAAGAGTTACCTTAGGATAGGACTTTATGTTTTTCTTTATCTGGTCGGTAAGGTTGTTATACTTTGTGTAGTTGTTAAGTACCGCTTCATTCTGTATAGCCTTATCATACTCGCCTCTGATACTTTCGGTATCCTTTGCGGATGCCTTTACCTGTCCTTCAAGTATAAGAGCATATATTATAAGAGCTACAGCCCATACGGCAAACACGCCACAAACACCTGCTATTACTTTTATCGCGGTAGCATTGAGAGCAAATCCGCCTGCCGCTTTTCCGCCTTTGCCGGCTGCTCCGGGAACACTGCTGCCACCTTTGTCTTTATACGCTTTAATGAAGTCGATATCTCTTTTTAACTTACCGCTACCGCCTCCACCGAAACTTCCTAAATTAAATGCCATAACTTACACTCTCCCCACTAATGAACCTACAGCGTAGGCATACTCGTTAACATTGAAATCACTCGGAGCAGAAAGCCAAGTGCTGTCGTTCCAGAATACGGAACTGTCGCCTGTTGTAAGTTCTCTGAACTTAGCGTTTACACTTGCTATACCTTCAAAGTCTCCCGTGAAATAGACATTGCTTATCTTTTCGTCTCTGTTCCTACTTGTTTGGAACTGAACAAGTCTTCCGTAGTGGTCTACAAGCTCTTCAACGGCTATGCTCATAGTTTCGGGTCTTCTGAACATATCATAATCTATCTTGTAGTTTCTGGAAAGTACGGGTACACCCTTATCCAAAAGTGCCATCGTTATAGCATCTCTGTTTATGGCACATACGCTTGTAACGTTGCTTTCACTGTCGTATCTGCCTACAAGCTTACCTAAGCAGTTTGTGGTAAAGTCTAAAGTCTTGCACTCAAGACCCGAGTCTGTCATAAAGTCCACAAAGCTTTTTATAACTCTGCTTGTAACGGCGTAAGCCGCAACCTTTGCGGCCTTTGCCTGTTCGTCTGCTGAAAGTACCACGTAGTCAACGATGTATTCGTCTTCCGTACCTACCGAACGATATACTTCATTCTGTACTATGGTCCTCATTTCCTTTTCCTTAGCCAAAGGTACGGTCATCTCTCTTGAAAGAACACGTCCCACACCTATTACCAAGTCTACAGCCTTTACATTTATGTTATTTGCCGACATAAAGTCGCTGAGCCTTACCCCCAATGTGTCGGTATCATTTATAAGGCCGTTGTTTATAACGTTTTTGGGTATCTCTACCTTGCACGCCTTGCTTATGGATACAGAGCCTGCTCTGGGATTTCCGTCACCCTCGACATAGGTTATCCCTTCACTGGTCAAACTCAATATTGATCTCATACTTTTCCTCCTGTTTATTTAATTTCGTTATACATCGCAAACATAGGCGAAATAAGTGATATAACTATGAAACCTATGATACCGCCCAATACAACTATCATAAGAGGTTCCATCATAGCCATGAGGTTGCCTATAGCAACATCGGCTTCGTTCTGGAAGTAATCACCGGTTCTCTGAAGTACATCATCAAGGGAACCCGATTCTTCGCCTACCATTACCATGGCGTTAAAGATGTAGTTAAATACCTTCGCTTCTTTAAGTCCGGAGGAAAGCATTCCACCGGCCTTTATCTTATCCCCTACCTCAAAGAGTCTTTCTCTTATGAAGGCATTTGTAATAACTTTTGCGGAGATATCTATACATACAAGCATACTTATACCCGAAGAGTAGAGCATACTGAAGGTACTTGCAAATCTTGCCGTGTATATTGTTCTTAAAAGTCCTCCGACTTTGGGGATCTTAAGTTTAACTTCATCAAGCCACAGTCTGGGGCCCGGCATACCGAAAATGTATTTCCATAAGCCTACAAAAGCAGCTATTATGATTATGAGAAGGAGCCATTTCGTCTTTAGGAAATCTCCCGCATCTATAAGGAACTGTGTGGTCGCAGGCATCTGCATGTCCTGGAAGGTGTTTTGGAAGGTAGGTATGATTACCAAAAGCATGAATATAACTACCGCCGTAGCAAGTACACCAAGGATTACAGGATAGATCATAGCGGATTTTATCTTGCTGTTTATCCTCTGTTCCTTTTCGTAGTGTATGGACATCTTTTCCATAACTTCGTCGATGTTACCGCTGGCCTCACCGGATTCAACCATATATATAAGAAGGTTGGGGAAAGTGTCTCCCAAATCTCTCATAGCCTCCGATAGCGACTGGCCTCTTTGAACCGCATCGTAAATTTGTTTTACGACAGCCTTAAGTACCTTGCTCTCCGTAGCCTCTTGAACTATATCGAGAGCTCTTACAAGTACTATACCTGCCGATAGCGTGGAAGCAAGCTGTGTACAAAAGTTTACAACATCTCTTCCTTTCAATTTACCCACGCCTCTGCCGGAACCTGCCGATCCCGCCTCATTAATGGATACAACAAATTTGTTGTCGGCACGAAGTTTTGAGGCAACTTCGTTTTTGTTGGCGGCTTCCATTCTGCCGCTTACCACTTTGCCCGCCGCATCTCTTGCTTTGTATGCAAAATTTGGCATAAATTCACTCCCCTGTCTATGTTATTTTGGGGGACCTCTAAAAAATGCTATTGAAGCAAAATCGAGATATCTTGTTCGAGAACCGGGAAATGACTCGAAGCCAATGTCAGAGCATTGGTGAGAGGCATTGACGACTAACCTTTGCAAGACAGCCAATTTTACGATTTATGATTTTTTAGAGGTTCCCTTAGTTGCTTTGGGACTTTGAAGGCTTTTTGCTTTGCAAAACAGACTTTACTTATATTTTACACCTCAAAAAGTTTCAATATCCCGTATATAGGTGAATTTGATAATTTTTTAACTTAATGTATCGTAAGAAATTGCCGTTAAACGACAATCTCCCATTAACAAATCCACTTTTATTACATATTTTTACCCATGTATAGGGCATACTATATGGCTGGAGTATCCGTCAAGCTGAAGGTCTTCCTCATCGTTTCCGCTTCCGCCGTAGGAATATCCCGTCATATCCTTATCCTGTGCGCAGTAGGGTTTTTCTATAAAGAATATATGTTCTGCATAGGTACCCGAATCCGCGTCTATAAGGTATCTGTCATGTATAACATCTTCAAGCTTGACACCCGGGTCTAAACGGTGCTCGTTTTGGAATGTTCTCCAGATTATGTATTTGTTCTGGTCGCACTCTTTTTTCTCCATTTTCCGTTTAACAGCCATGTAAGCAGGCATAGCCAGAGCAGCCAAGGTAGCCAACACCGCTATTACCGCTATAAGCTCCATCAGTGTAAAGCCTTTTTTGTAAGCCTTTTTTCCTTTCATAAAGTAATGCACCCCTCTTTTACATTCCGAAAATATCGGTTTTTATAAGTATAAGGAAAAGCCTTTGCAAGCATTTCCCAACATCTTTTTTTGTTTAACGGCTATTTCATAGCTTGCTATATTATACCACATTGATAAGAATATTACCACCTATAAATTCATAAAAAATTCAAATTTTGTAAATTTTAGCCTAAATTTAAAGGCGGTTAAAGCAAAATTTTTGTTAGGTTTTTACAAAGAAATTTTAGAGGTGTTTTTTATTTTCGATTTCGGATTAAAATTTGATTAAAACAGAGGAAATATGTGTAATTATTATCGTTGAAGGTTGGAACAAAAGGATACCTAAGACACAAGAGCAGAGCGACACGCGGGTATATCCCACACCTTTTGCCCCAAAAACAAAAATCGGTGCAAAATAACAAAACCGCAGAGGGAACCACCCTCTTGCGGCTTTGTATCATTCCGTATATATTTTTATATTTTCGTTTTCTTCCGCACTTTCCTTTATTGTCTGCAACAAAAGATGACCGTAATCCGGCTTTTCATCCTCCGATGCTTCTTTTATAAGGTGGATGTTTTTTATTTTTATATCCGTGGGGTGGGATATTTCCGTCAACACATCCTTAAGGGCATCAAGATTTTTGCCGTAGTATGAGGGTAGGCTCAACTTCCTTTTTAAATAGTCGTGAGCTTTTTCTTTATTCAAAAACTTTTTTGCGTCAAGGCAGATCATATATAACCCTCCTTAGTACAGCTTTTCAAAGCTGTTGTAGTGGTCACCCGTGTAATACACATCTCCGTCTTTGGTGTACACTATCCTCTTTTCGTTTCTGCGACCGCCCTTATAGTCTACATCGCACTCAAAGTAGCGCCCTTTGGGAAGTCTGCCCTCAAGGTTTGAAAACTTATCTCCCCCTATACAAAAGCCGGGGGCTACCTGCCACAAATTTCCCTTGGAGGAATCCCAACCAAGTTTTCTTGCCTCTGCTTTTGTTATAAAATTTTCGGGCAGAGTTTTGTGAGTGTGTATGTACTCCGCTATATCTTCTTTGGAATAAAGATAGTTATTGCTTTGAGGGGTTGCCTCTTCTTTCTCTTCCCGCTTTTCCTCTTGTTTCTCCTCTTGCTTTTCCGTAAATCGCTCCGAGGAAGAAGTTTCCGCATCGGAGGATAATTCACTTTCAGCCTCTACGGGCAAAACGTTAAGCTCGGGCAGTTCTTCCTTTTTTTGACAACCCGTAAAAAGGGCTAAAAATAAGGATACAAATAGGAAGATACTTTTTATGTTTTTCATATTTTAACCCCCAAACTCCACTATCTCGGCTTTTTTCACAGCCTCATCTATAAGTTTGTCAAGACCTTCTATTTTTCTTTCTATGGCCTCTATGATACTCTTTTTAGGCTTTGTTTCGGGATGCTTTGCCACAAATACCGTACAGCAATCCTCATAGGGTCTTATGGATATATCGTAGGTACCTATATCCCTTGCCACATCTATTATCTGTTGCTTATCCATAGCCGTAAGGGGACGGAGTACCGTTACCTCCTCCGAGGCGAAATTTATGGCGTTTATAGCCTCTAATGTCTGGCTTGCCACCTGACCTATACTGTCTCCCGTAACAAGGGCGGACTGCTTGTTTTTTAAAGCTATTTTCTCCGCCGCTTTGAGCATGGCTCTTTTTAGGAGTATGGTCATTTTAACGGGAGGTGTGTTTTTGTATATGCAAAGTTGTGTTTGAGTAAAGGGCACCACATAAAGTCTAAAATTTCCCGTAAAGAGGGAGAGCCTTTCCGCCAAGTCGTAGACCTTTTGCTTTGCTCTTTCGGATGTGTAGGGGGGAGAGTCAAAGTATACCGCCTCCACCTCAACACCTCTTCTTGCGGTAAGGTAGGCAGCTACGGGGCTGTCTATACCACCCGACATAAGTACCAAAGCCTTTCCTCCCGAGCCGTAGGGCAGCCCGCCTCTGCCGGGTATGACCTTACTGTAGATGTAGGCATTGTTCCTAAGCTCCACATGTACCTTTACCTTAGGTTCATGAACATCCACCTTTACATCCTCTCTGTTTTGGAGTATATAACCTCCCACAAGGGCACTTACCTCATTGCCGTTAAGGGGATATCTTTTGTCGGATCTCTTTGTAAACACCTTAAATGTCAGCCCCTCTTCGCTATTCTCGGGAAAATGAAGGTTAAAATGTTCAAGAGCCTTTTCCTGCAAGCTCTTAATGTCCTGATCCTCCACCTCGACCCCGGGGCATACCGCTATAACACCTAAAATGTTTACAACGATGGGTATTATTTTTTCATAATCAAAATCTCCCTCTTCGTTTACAGCCAAGAGCCTTCCCTGCTCTTTGTAAACCATATACCCCGGGAAATTTTCAATTCTTTTTATAATTGTCCTTATAAGCCTGTTTTCGGCTAAATATCTGTTTTTTCCTCTTATGGCTATCTCGCCGTATTTTATTAAAAGTACGTTTCTCATAACCGCTCCTTACCTGGGAACAAACTCTCTCAAAAAGGGGATTATTTCTTTCAGCACCCCTACGCAAAATGTCGCTTCTTCTACGGTGTTGTATCTTGAAAAGCTGAACCTTACGGCTCCCGCTCCCCTTCCCTCTTTCAGAAGATCCACGGTCTTTTTCTTTTCCTTTGCACGGCTTGAACAAGCGGCTCCCGTGGAAACAAAAATACCTTTTTCCTCAAGAGCGTGCAAAAGCACCTCTCCCTTTACATTTTCAAAGGATATATTAAGTATGTAGGGAGAGCCTTTTTCCTCATCTCCGTTTACATACACGCCTTCAAGCTCTTGTTTTATATTAAGCAGTTCCTTTTTTACGGAAAGGACATGTTCTCTTTGTGCCTGTCTGTCCTTTAGAAGCTCCGCCGCCCTGCCAAAGGCAAATATACCGAAGGTATTTTCCGTACCGGGTCTCAGCCTTCTTTCCTGTTGACCGCCGAAATGAAGGTTATTTATATTTACACCCTTCTTGACATACAGGGCCCCACACCCCTTTAAAGCATGTATTTTATGGGCACTTATGCTTATAAGGTCTACTTGAGGGAAATTTATATCCTCTTTCCCGAAAGCCTGTACGCAATCCGTATGAAAAAGACAATCTTTATTTTTTTCCTTTACTATGCGGCTAAGCTCCTCAATGGGCTGTATAGTACCGTACTCGTTATTTACAGCCATTAGGCTTACAAGTACGGTCTCTTGATTTATACTCTCTTTAAGCTCTTCCTTATCTATATAGCCCTTTTCGTCTACCTTTAGCCTTATAACTTCAAACCCTCGTCTTTCCAGCTCATGGAAGCTTTCAAGCACGGAAGGATGTTCCGTAAGGCAGGTGACTACCCTTTTACCTCTTCTCTTGTTTCTTTCCGCAGCCCCCAGTATGGCGGTGTTGTTGGCTTCCGTGCCTCCGCTTGTGAAGTAGAGGGTATCTTTATCTGCCCCCATAGCCTCGGCTACCTGCTTTCTCGCCTTTTCCACCTGTTTTTCACACTCAAAACCAAAGGAGTGTAAAGACCCGGGGTTGGCGTACATATCCAAAATATCTTTTAAGTTTTCCTTTATATCTTCGCACACCTCGGTAGTGGAGGCATTGTCAAAATATATCATTTCATTCACCGTACTCTATCTCGTAAAGTAGAATAGCTATAGTCACCATACCCGCCGTTTCGCACCTTAATATCCTTTTGCCTAATGTTATGGGTATAAAGCCGCACTCTTTTGCAAGCTCTATTTCATTCTCCGAAAAACCGCCTTCGGGGCCTATGAATATATTTATATACTTTCCCTTAAAGCCCGAAAGAGCCTTTTTAACACTTGTTTCCTCCTCCCTTTCGTAGGGTATGAGGTTAAGCGCTCCGCTTGCCGCAGCCTGTTCTACCGCCTCTTTAAACTTAAGGGGTGGCATTACCTTTGGCACTATGCCCCTTCCGCACTGTTTTGCGGCACTTAGGGCAATTTTATTGTATCTTTCGGTCTTGTTGTCTTTTTTGATTTTTGCCACGGAAAACTCCGTCTCAACGGGAACTATTCGGCTTACACCAAGCTCCGTGCACTTTTGTATGACCTGTTCTGTTTTGTCTCCCTTAGGCAAGCCCTGATAGAGGGTTATAAATACAGGAGCCTCCGCTTCGCACCTGTACCTATTTAATACAGTGCAGGTAATACTTTCTCCCGTGATACTTTCTATCCTTACGGCATAGTCCATACCCTCACCATCGCAAAGTGTAAGTATATCCCCTTCTTTTTTTCTTAATACCTTTGATATGTGCTTTACGTTTTCTCCCGTGATAAGTGCACTTTCTTCGGATATATTTTCTTTTTCGGTAAAAAATTTAGGCATTTTGCTTTCCTTTTACACTTGTTACAGCTACCCATTCATCCTTTGTATTTATGCTTAAAATGCTAAGTCCCGCCTTTTCCAAAGCTTCCTTAACATCTTCTATTCTATCTTTTATAATGCCCGAGGCTATGAATACGCCTCCTTCTTTAAGGTGAGAGGGCACGTACTCCGATATGGCGCATATAACATCGGCAATTATATTTGCCACCACCACATCGTATTTGTTGTAGCCTATATCATCCCTTAACCCTTTATCGGTAACGATATTTCCGCTTGTAACATAATATTTATCTTTATCCACTCCGCTTAATTCCGCATTTTCATAGGCGGTTTTTATGGCATTGGCATCTATATCCACTGCATAAGCGCTCTTCGCTCCCAAAAGCAAAGCAACGATTGACAGTATACCGCTTCCGCAACCAAGATCCGCCACAACGGAAGTATTTGTTATGTATTTTTCAAGTTCAAGCATACAAAGCTGTGTGGTTTGATGCAGACCCGTACCGAAAACATGACCCGGGTTTATATTAAAGGTGACCCTACCCTCGGGCGCCTTTATATCATCCCAAACAGGCTTTATAAATATTCTTTCCCCTATGGTAAAGGGCTTATAATAGTCCTTCCATTTGTTGAGCCAAACCTCATCGTTAAGGTCCTCTTCTCTTTCTATCCTAAGAGTCCCGAGATCCAGCCCCGTATCTGTATTTTTCAGCTTTTCAACGGCATTTTTAATATTTATGAACATCTCTTCCCCATAGGGATTTTGGCTTACATATACCTTTATTTTGGTTTCCCCTTCTTCTTTGTTTAAAAGCTCTTCATCCACATAGTCCCAATATTCCGAGCTTTCCGTAAGAAATTGTTTAAGTTGCTTGTCATCCTCTACCTCTATACCGTTTATACCGCTTTCCATAAGTACCGCCGTTAAAGGCTCAATACCCTCGGTGGTGGTATATACAGTGACCTGTGTCCATTCCATAAAATCCTCCGTTTTAAAAAGGGATGTGCTTTTGCACACCCCTTCAAAATTTTATATATCAGCCAAGTTCTGCAAAATACTTTATTGTTCTTACCATCTGGCTTGTGTAAGAGTTCTCGTTGTCATACCAAGATACGACCTGAACCTCATACTGATCGTCACTTATTTTGCTAACCATTGTCTGTGTAGCATCAAAGAGTGAACCGTACTTGATACCTATAATATCGGAAGATACTATAAGGTCTTCGTTGTAACCGAAGGACTCGTTAGAAGCAGCCTTCATAGCAGCGTTGATACCCTCTACTGTGATATCCTTACCGCTTACAACAGCTGTAAGTATAGTAGTGGAACCTGTGGGAACGGGTACTCTCTGAGCGGAACCGATGAGCTTGCCGTTAAGTTCGGGTATTACAAGACCTATAGCCTTAGCTGCACCTGTAGAGTTGGGAACGATGTTTACAGCAGCCGCACGAGCTCTTCTTAAATCGCCCTTTCTCTGAGGTCCGTCAAGAACCATCTGGTCACCTGTGTAAGCATGGATAGTTACCATGATACCCGACTGTATGGGAGCATAGTCGTTAAGCGCCTTAGCCATGGGAGCAAGACAGTTTGTTGTACAAGAAGCTGCGGAGATGATCTTGTCTTCCTTTGTAAGGATGTTGTTGTTTACATTGTATACAACGGTAGGAAGATCGTTTCCTGCGGGAGCGGAGATAACTACCTTCTTAGCACCTGCATTGATGTGAGCCATAGACTTCTCTTTGGATGTGTAGAAACCTGTACATTCAAGTACAACGTCTACATCAAGTTCACCCCAAGGAAGGTTGTTGGCATCAGCCTCTTTGTAGATCTTGATCTCTTTTCCGTTAACGATGATAGAATCGTCTGTAGAGCTAACTTCACCGTCAAACTTGCCCTGTGCCGAATCATACTTAAGAAGATGAGCGAGCATCTTCGGAGCTGTAAGATCGTTGATAGCTACAACTTCATAACCGTCTGCAACAAACATCTGTCTGAATGCAAGACGACCGATACGACCAAAGCCGTTGATAGCAACTTTTACCATTTTAATTTCCTCCTAAGAAATTGTTATTAGGTTAACAATGTATGTTAACACTAAAGCCTAAAATTTTTACAGCACATATTATAACACAAAGGCAAGAATTTTTAAACAACTTTTTTACATTTATGTAATGTTTTAAAACTTTTATGTAATAATTACTACAGGGTATTATTTTTAATAACCTCCTGTTATAAATAAAAGCTTTATGTGTTGTTTTTTGTGTCTATGTTTTTGGGGATGTTTTATAAATTTTTGTGGTTGGCGGAGGTTTTTTTATGTATTTGGTACATAAAATTAAATTTTTTTAATGTAGGGCGGATATTCGGATCGTAGCTTTTGGTCGTACACTACCTTTATGGCTTTGAAAAAGGAACCTCTCAGTCGGCTAATGCCGACAGCTCCCCGTCAGCCGTGGCTGTTCATGGGAGCCTAACGGTTGCAGTTCTTCTTCCGTCAAATTAAACACCGCATCCATACATTTACATTTATTGTAGGGGACCTCTAAAAAGTGCTATTGAAGTAAAATTGAGATATCTTGTTCGAGGACTAGGAAATGGCTCGAAGCCAATGTAGAGCATTGGTGAGAGACATTGACGACGTAATCGGGCAAGATAGCCAATTTTACGATTTATGA
>JAFSVK010000087.1 GCA_017444985.1 Bacillota bacterium | reverse complement strand
CATAAATCGTAAAATTGGCTATCTTGCAAAGGTTAGTCGTCAATGTCTCTCACCAATGCTCTACATTGGCTTCGAGCCATTTCCCAGTCCTCGAACAAGATATCTCAATTTTACTTCAATAGCACTTTTTAGAGGTCCCCTTTAATTTTTACTGCAAAATCGGTGACTATTCCCGACGGAACGACACGCGGGTCCTTCCCTACAGATAACTTCGAATTTTGGGAAATTATATCTTTTTGTTAAAACCAAAGATTTCTGCAGAGTATTAGGGAAACCTTACGACTTAAGGCTTACAATGACCTTATTAGGCTCCTCGTCCGATTCGTTATATTCATATACTATATCTTTTGCAGTATTTTTAAGTATTTTAAGGGAAATCGTGTTTTCGGTGTCCGAAACATCAAATCTTTTGCCTTTGTACATTGCGGTTATCGTGCTTTGCCCGTCACTCACGGAATATTCAAGTTTAAGTCTTATATGGGGTACGGACATTTGGGGTAAAATTATTTGTTGTACAAGTTCTTCCATGGCAAGCCTAATGCGGTACTTACACTCAGAAGCAACATTGTTTTGCATAAGATAGATCTCAAGTCGTGAGCCGAAACCTATAAAGTCATAATCACGACTATCTATCAACTCTTCAAATACCTTAAGTTGTTTTACGAAACGTCGGGTATTTTCTTTTTGAGGAGCATCGAATATTTCCTCGGGAGTCCCCTCTTCATAGATACCGCCTTCATCCATGTAAAAAACACGATTTGATATAGCTTTTGCAAAATTCATTTCATGGGTAACAATGATCATTGTTTTTCCGCTTTTTGCCAAATCCTTTATTACGGATTGAACCTCTGCCACCATTGTGGGATCTAAAGCGCTTGTAGGCTCGTCAAGTAAAATAACCTCGGGCTCCATGGCAAGTGTGCGTGCTATGGCAACTCTCTGTTTCTGTCCGCCCGATAATTCATCGGGATAAGAAAGCGCCTTATCGGCAACTCCCACCATACGAAGAAGCTCCATACCTTTATCGTATGCATCTTGTTTCTTTTTTTTGAGCAGATCCATAGGGGCAAGCATCATATTTTCGATGACGGTAAGGTGTCCGAATAAATTAAAGGACTGAAACACCATGCCCATTTTTCGTCTTGCCTTTTTTACATTGTAACCCTTTGCGGTTATATCTTCTCCATTAAATATTATTTGTCCCGATGTAGGACTCTCAAGGAGATTGATACATCGTATGAGAGTGGATTTACCTATTCCCGAAGGCCCTATCACCGATATTACATCACCGTCGTTTATGGTAACGGATACATCTTTAAGAGGTGTTACACCTCTGTACTCCTTTGTAATGCCTTTAAGCTCGATCATCGGTGTTCACTCCTTTCAAAATGCTCTCTCTTTTTCTCATTTTCGGGTTTATCTTAATTTCCAGCTTTCCTACGATAAATGTAAGAATGCCCGCAAGTATAAAGTATATTACAGCAACCGCAATAAGAGGGAAAAATGCCTCGTATGTTCTGCCTCTTACGATATCTCCCATTTTAGTCAGATCTTGAACAGCTATGTAGCCTACCACCGCCGTTGCCTTTATCAATGCAACTATCTCCGCTTTGTACTGCGGTAAAAAGTGGGGCAATGCCTGAGGTAAAATAATACGGAAAAATGAGTGGATATCTCCATACCCCAAGGAAAGCGCCGCCTCTGTCTGTCCTCTGTCAACGGCACCCACACCCGTTCTTATCATTGCAAATACGGAAGAGCCAAAAACAAGTGAAAAGGCTATTACGGATACAAAAGCTCCCGATATATGCGATTTTGCAAATATGATGTAATAAAGTATCATAAGCAGCACAACTACGGGCATACCGCCTATAAGCCACCTAAGAAATCCAATTACGGTATTTGCCGCTTTGTTTCCTTTTCGGCACATCATAAATGATAGGAAACCCAGTATCGTACCGAAAATAACAGAAAAAACAGTAATAAGCATTGTTGTGACCATACCCCAACCGAAAAGCTTATATCTATCCTCACGAATAAATGTTCTTTCAAAGCTGTTTTTTAAGGAATTGAAAAATGATTTATTTCCGTCACCTTTGGCATCTATCGAGCTTGAAGATGCTAACGTATCAGTGGGTATATCCTTTGAAGATCCATTTTCGGAACGAACAAGTAAAACCAATGATGCGGGCTGATATTCTACAAAATCCATTGTTTCTCTTCTTTCATCGGAAACGATTATCGAGCCGCATATTATATCTGCCTTACCCGCCGAAAGTGAGGCTAAAACAGCAGAAAAATCCATGGGTATAAAATCCACATGTATATCAAGCTCCTTTGCGATAATAAGTATAGTCTCTATATCAAGACCGAGAAGCTCACCTTCCGTATTCATATAGCTTGCGGGTACAAGAGAATCGCAAGCCGCAACGGTGACCGTGCCGTTTTTGCCATCCCAATCCTGAACGGGTACGGTTTTTTTACTTTCATCGGCTCCCGTCCATTTGTTCCAAAGTTCGTCTTTTTTAGCCTGTGGTATACTATCGTATGTTTTCTGCCAAAGCTTGGCTCTTTCATCTCCTTTTGCAAACCCCAGACCGAAGGTGGAGTCTCCCAGTGATTCGGGAAAAATAGCAAGTGAACTGTCTCTGTTTATGGAATACTCCGCTACTTCGTTGTTCAACAGACCTGCATCGGTCCTACCGCTTTTGACCCCGAGTATCATATCGGGCATTGTTTGATAATAGGTAAACTCCTTTACATTCTTTACCTTTGAAGAGATGATATTTTGAAAAGGTGCCCCTGTCATCAGTGAGATAGTTTTTCCGTTAAGTTCTTCAAAGGTGGTAAACTGCGGAGCATTTTCCTCGGAAGTCGCAGTTGCTTTTTCAAGGTCCGAACTCTTTACCGCCAGCACCGCACCTCCGCCTGCCGTAGGGTCGGAGAAAAGCACTTGCTCCTTTCTTTCGGGAGTAACATTCATATCGGTGGAAAAATCGCATTTGCCCGATTGTACTGCGGGTATTCGTCCCGCAAAGTCTACATCCGTTATTTTTAGAGAATAGCCTCTTTCACGGCAGAAACGCACGATCAGATCGATATCATAGCCTACGTTTTTGTTATTCTTTATATACGACCAAGGCATATCCGTAGAGGTGGTGGCAATGTTTATGCTTCCGTTTTTTCCCGTAAGTCCGCTCATATCCACGACTTTAAGTGTTTCATCCACACCGAGCCATATCTCTTCCATTTTTGCCAGGGTGCCGTCGGATTTTATTTCTGCAAGGAAATCGTTAAATTCTGCACACAAAGCTGCAGATTTGGTATCATTTTTCCTGAATGCAAAGGCGTAGTCGGCAGAGGTAAAGTGCTCGGGTATATAGCTTATGAGAGGCTGCTCGTAGTGCACTGTTTTTATTTGCGCCTCATCCGCTATATAAGCATCGATATTTCCCGAAAGCAAAGCCGCACTAAGGTCGGAGTAGTTGTTAAAATACAGTATGGTACTCCCTTTGAAATTTTCCGTGGCTATGGTTTCCAGCGGTGTTCCCGTAATAGTACCTATTCTTTTTCCGATATAGTCTTGCCAATGCACGGAACCTGTATATTCTTCGTTTTTTTGTTCCGCAAAACAGATCCCCGAAAACATCCAAGAAAGACTTATTAAAATAGTCGTAAAAAATGCAAGTATGCGTTTGTTTCTTTTATTCATGATCATCATTTCCTTCTTTTATTGGTATAAGTATTATAGCAAAATAACTTTAATACTGTCAAGAAGCTTTATCCTATAACAAAAACCGCTTCTCCTTTTGGGAAAAACGGTTTTGGGAATTAAAAATAATCTTCGGGTCTTTGATCGGTAAGGCCGAAATAGTATCTTATAGCCGCCACAATTCTTTCAGCAGCGTGACCGTCACCGAACGGATTTTTCGATGCGACCATTTTGTTATAAATTTCCTTATTGGTGAGAAGTTGAGCAGTTTCTTCATATATCTTCTCCTCCTCGGTGCCTGCAAGTCTGAGGGTACCTGCTTCGAGGCCTTCGGGTCTTTCGGTAACATTTCTAAGTACCAAAACGGGCTTACCCATAGAGGGCACCTCTTCTTGAAGACCGCCGCTGTCTGTAAGCACAAGGTAGCTTAAATTCATAAGGTTGTGCATATTTTTAATATCAAGGGGATCTATAAGGTGTATTCTCTCGTAGTTACCCAGTATGCCGAAAGCAGTTTCTCTTACTGCGGGATTGTAGTGTACGGCATATACTACCTCCACATCCTCAAAATCATTCACTATCTTAAGTACGGCATTGCATATATTTTCAAGGGGCTTTCCTATGTTCTCCCTTCTGTGGGCCGTCATGGTGATAACTCTTTTGTTTTTGTAATCTATTTGGTTAAGTTCGGGAAGGTCAAAAACAAAGTTATCTTCTATAGTAGTCGCAAGACAATCTACGGCGGTGTTGCCCGTAATGAATATATTTTCTCCGCTTATGTTTTCTTTAAGAAGATGCTCTTTTGCAAGCTTTGTGGGAGAAAAATGTATATCTGTCAAGTGTCCCGTAAGTACTCTGTTCATTTCCTCGGGAAAGGGTTGAAACTTATCGTAGGTACGAAGTCCCGCCTCCACGTGGCCAAGCTTTGTTTCATTGTAGAAAGCCGCAAGAGCTCCCGCAAAGGTGGTACTTGTATCTCCATGCACAAGTACAAGGTCGGGTTTTTCTTCTTTAATAACGCTTTCAAGACCCGTAAGAGCTTTTACGGTAATATCGGTAAGGGTCTGTCTTGAGGTCATAATATCCAAATCGTGATCGGGGTGAAGGTCGAATATCTCCAACACCTGATCAAGCATCTGTCTGTGTTGGGCTGTAACGCAAACTACCTGTTCAAGATCGTCGTATTTTTTAATGGCATTTATAACGGGAGCCATTTTGGTGGCCTCGGGTCTTGTGCCGAATATACTCATTATCTTTACTTTTTTACTCATATTTGTTTTTCCTCATTCTTCTTCGATATCGTCGGAAAATTCATCATCCATATCGGAAAAATCTTCCTCTGTATCGTCAATATCCTCAAACTCTTCTTCGTCAAGTTCCTCGGCTTGCTCCGCAGCCCTTCTCTCAAGTCTCTTATTTGCCTCTGCTCTTAATATCTCCTCTTTGAGCTCGTCTTTAACGACTTTCTTTTTCACCTTAACTTTTGTACCTTCTCCTTCGGGTACTACCTTCACAAGGCCTTCTCTTATTTCCTCCACCGCATTTGAAAGAGGTTTACCCTCCACGGGGGATGCCAACATATCGTCATCTCCATCTACAAGCTGTCTTGCCCTTTTGGCGGCAGCTATTACAACGGTGTACCTGCTTGTAACGTCTTCTTTTGAATTCTCATTCAAAACATTCATAAGTTCGGCATAGGATGGCTTTAACATAAATATATCTCCTTATATTTTATAAAAGGTCAATGCCTTTTATATAGTTTTTAATTCTTTCGGCAGAGTCTTTCACATTGTTATTTACAAGATAGTAGTCATAGCTTGCAATATGGGAAAGTTCCTCTTTTGCCTTTTCTATACGGCTTTGTATTGCCGCCTCGTCTTCGGTATTGCGACCTCTGAGTCTTTTTTCCAGCTCTTCCAAGGAAGGAGGGAGCATGAATATAAGTTTTGCCTCGGGAAGAAGCTTTTTAACATTTTCAGCTCCCACCACTTCTATTTCGAGTATTACATTTTTTCCCCTGTCCTGCATTTTTTTTACATAATCGTAGGGGGTACCGTAGTAGTTGCCACAGTAGTTGGCATACTCCAAAAGCTTGTTTTCTTTTATAAGTTCTTCAAACTCTTCTTTTGTTTTAAAAAAGTAGTTCACACCGTCAGTCTCTCCCTCTCGAGGGGCTCTTGTGGTAGCGGATATGCTGCAACAATATCCGCTATCCCTTAATATTTCCGATATTACGGTGCCTTTTCCCGAGCCCGAAGGTCCCGATATAACTATTATTTTACCCTTCATTTCACTCTTCCTTTGTTAAAATCCCGCTATTATACCTGCGGTATACTGCAATACGAGAGAGGCATCCTTGGAGTCTGTTACTCCGTCATTGTTAACATCCCCCACAGGGTCGTTTTCGACACTTCCCGATGCTATGGCAAGTATTATGGAAGCATCCTTGGAGTCTACCACACCGTCTCTGTTTACATCGCCTAAAAGCACAGCCTCATCACTCATGACCTCTACGGAAGGAAGGTTTGCTATAAGGGAGCGTTTCGTATCACTTACCGCAGTTATCATATACACGTTACTAAGCTGAGATACGTCTATATCGGCTGTAAAAGTTTTACCGTTTACATTGAGTACTACGGTCTTTGCATCGAGGTCTATGTCAAACTCGTAGTTGTATACCGTATTTGCCCCTATAGCCTCGCTACTTGAACTGTAGACCTCTGCACCGTTCTTTCTTGTCCTGAGTGCTATATTCTTGGATGAATCCGAAGCTAAAGAAGCTATATCCGCTTCCTCGCCTGCGGCATTTTTACCCTTTATCTGTACAAATGCCCACTTTCCGTTGGCTGTTGTGGGTGTGGCATATCCCTTTATAACAACTCTGCCCGTACTTACGGGGGTGAACTCATTTGTCCATACGGTAGCGTAGGTAGAAGAAGTATCCACAAGCTTATAGTCATTGGTGGAAGGTCTGTATTCCACATAGTTTACACCTTCCACAGCCTCACCCTCGGGAGATACGGATACGGAACTCTTTACCGCCACACTGTAGGCGGATGTGGTAGCCTCCGTTGTGCTCTCCTGCTGTGAACTTGTGGTAGCCTCCGTTGTGGTCTCGCTTACACTTGCGGACACGGTGGTAGCCTCTGTGGTGGTTTGAACGGGAACATAAGCACTTTCATCATACTCTGCCACTTCCATATAGTATATGGATACCGCAGAAGAAGGTGAGAAGGTGTAGGTACCCGCCTCAAGCACATTTATTTGTGATAAAACATCGTTACCCTTGTTTCCCGTTTGGAAGGTGCCGTGATAAACACTGTCGGGATTTGAAGAGTTGGTAAGCTCCATTCTTACGGGAGTGTTACCGCTTGTACTTGCTATTATTGTAAATACCGCAGGTCCCTTTGTGGTGAAGCTTATAGCACTTCCGCCCGTTAAAGCACCGCTGTAGTTATATTTTACGGCATCTCTGTAGCCCGAAGCACTTACAGCCGTACAAGCCGCATTGCCACCTTTAAAGTAGGTACCCTCGCCGTTTATACCGCCGTAGTTTGTACCCGTGGTGCCGCTTGTGGGGGCATCGTAGTAGAATACGGACACGGGTTCACCCTCTATTGTGGGAGGTGTTACGGGTGAAAGAGCATAAATATTTGTAGCTGTCAATCTGCCCGCATTGTTTATAACATCATCTCTTGCCTGATCCGCACTTTGGAGATTATAGGCATTGTTTGCTATATATCCCGAAGCATCGAAGTTGTTGTATGTATATCCACCCTTCAAAGTCGTGAAGTCATCCGCTGTCATTCTGTACTCTCTTGAGGGAGCGTTGAAGTAGTCCACGCCCTCTACGGTTTCGTAGCAGTTATCCAAAATATTTCCGTAGGCTTTTATAACTCCGCCGTCGTTATCGGAAAACTTGGAAGCGTAGCCTCCCTGTGATGATGTAAGGAAGGGAGAAGATGCGTTTTCGAAGTAGTTGTTTTCCGCAAAAACACTTGTATTACAGGTAGCACCTATACCGTAGGCACCCGTGTAATAGTAGTAATTGTTGTAGGCATGTAGATTGTGCCATCTCATTCTGGGTGTTCTCTGTTGTGTTTTATTAAAGAAATTGTGATGGAAGGTTATATCTCCCGTAGACTCTCTGCTGCTGGAGCTGGAACCTATGAGGGATGTTTTGTCGGTACCGTCAAACAAGTTGTAGGAAACGGTAACATCGTCACACTCTCTTAAGTCACAGGAGCCGTCGCCGTGAAGCTTATCTCTTTCGGCTGTGCTGTCTTTGGGGTCGTAACCCGAATAGAAGGTGTTGTTGTGTACCCAAAGTCTTTTAGCTTCCTGGAAACCTATGGCATCTTCCGTGTAATCTATAAATGTAAGGTTTCTGAACTCGGTATCCGTGTTGTTGCCCGAACTTATGCCCCAACCGTTAAGTGCCGCTTTGGGGCCTATACCCTCTATGGTAACACCGCAGGTGTTCTTCCACATACCCGCAGACTTTGTGGAGCCTATAGGCGTGATCTCATCCATTATTCTTATAATTACGGGCTTTCCGCTGTTTATGCTGTTAAGTCCCGAAAGTATGCTTGTAAGACTTTTTTTGTTGTAAACATTGTCTTTGTTATCGTTTGTAACATAGAGTATGAGAGCACCCTCCGCCACGGTACCGTCGCTGTTGTAGGCTCCGGGGCAATCTGAGGATGAAAAGGCAAAGCCCGATCTGTCATAGGCTTTGGGAGTAGCAGTATAGGTTATAGCCTCCGCCTCGGACTCCGCACCGTTTACCACGGGCACAACTTTAACGTCGTAGCTTGTGTTTCCCGCAAGGCCCGGTATATCCAGCCTGTACTTTCCCGAGACCTTTCTTAAAAGCTCGTCATCTACCTTTGTATAGCTCTCCGCTCCCGTTTTTTTGCAGTATGCATTGTAGGAAGCTGCACTGCCGTTAAACTCCATATATATACTTTCATACCATACGCCTTTAAGTGTAACATCCGTTGCCGCAAATGTTCCCACAGCTCCCGTAAAAAGGGAAGTCAGTCCCATTACCGCACCGAGCAAGAGCGCGGATATGTTTTTTAATTTTTTCATTTTTCTCCTCCGTCATAGCGTTTTTCTATTTTTGAAGCTATAGTTTCCGGTTGCAGATAAGAAAGTGCCAAAAAATCTCCCATGAGTATTATGACGGATTTTGTCTTTCTTCCCTGTGTTGCATCTATAATATGCTCACTTTCCCTGTAGGATTGCACCAGCCTTTTTATAGGTGCGGTATCGGGAGTAACTATGGCTATTATTTTTTCTTCGGGTATAACGTTTCCAAAGCCTATGTTAACAAGTTTCATGGTTGAAGATCACTCTATATTTTGTATCTGTTCTCTTATTTTTTCTATTTCGCTTTTCATATTTACAACGATATTCGTTATTGTGATATCGTTTGACTTTGAGCCCATGGTATTTGTTTCCCTTACCATTTCCTGCACGAGAAAGTCCAGCTTTCTGCCTACGGGAACATCTTCTTTAATGATGTCTCTCATTTGACAAATGTGGCTGTTCATTCTTGTTATCTCTTCATCTATACAGGCTTTATCGGAAAATATAAGTACTTCGGTGAGTATTCTGGACTCGTCAAACTCCGCATTCTCAAAGTTTTCAAGCATTTCCGTGAGCCTTTTTTTGTAGTCTTGAGCCACAAGGGGTGCTCTTAAAGTTACCTCTCCCACATACTTTTCAAGTATATCGAGCTTTTCCGATATATTGTTTTGAAGGTTTTCACCCTCCCTTTTTCTCATTGCCACAAACTCTTCAAGAGCTTGGGAAGCAGCACCCATAAGAGAGCACTTTATATTTTGTGTGGTCTCGTCGGATAAAACATCGTTTTCTATCGTTATAACATCGGGAAAAGAGGCTATCGTCCTAAGGGATAGTTTATCACTTAGCTTATATCTTTCCTTTATGGTATCCAAGGCATTTACATAGGCATCCGCCAAAGATGTGTTTACGGATATGGATACATCCTCATCCGTAAGAGAGGTGTAGGTCACAAAAACATCTACCTTCCCTCTTTGTACCCTTTCCCTGATATATTTTTTAAGTTCATCCTCAAAGGGGAACATTATTTTAGGCATTTTTATATTGATCTCATTGTATCTGTGGTTGACCGCTTTTATCTCCAAAACAGTCTTTTTGCCGCAGACCGTACTTTCCCCTCTTCCGTAGCCTGTCATACTTTTCATAACATACCTCACTCAAGCACCGCAAAACATCGGTGCTTTATGGTTTATTTCGGACTCAAAGCCCTTCTTTTACACCTATAGAATATCACAAATCCATACCTTTAGTCAATAGTTTAAAATGATGTTGATTTTTTTTAAATTTTAGTGTATAATAGATTAGCATTTTTAGGTGTGTGTTATTCACAACTTCCTATATTTGCCATAATTCTTAAAATTTGACAGGACAGTGAGACCCGTTATGAAAGAAAAGAACCGAAAAAACCCCAAAAACTCATCATTGAGAAAATATTCGAGAAATGTGCTCATAATATTTTTTATCGCCGTATTGCTTTTTGATGTGGTGTTTACCACTATCACCACAAATTACATAAGCAGTAAAATGGCTAACAAGCTATCCATGCTTTCCTACAGCAATACATACCAGCAGAAAAATAATGTGGATACATATTTGAGCGAAGTAATGGATACCGCATCTCTCTTCTTCTCCGATGCGGCTTACTACGACTACGACCCTATAGCAAACGAATACGAAGAAATAGAAATGATGCAGGCATCCAAGGTCTTGGAAGAAAGAATACAGGACGTGGGTGTTCTTAAAAACTTTTCCGACTTCGGCGTAATATTCTCCGATAACTCCACCATAGGTTGGATGAGTGAGGGTACCCTCAAGACCCTTGCCCACGAAGATATGTTCAAATTCTTCTCCGCAAGTACCAAAGACAGTATTACAGGCTCGGGATGGGTAGTAACGGATAAAAACAACAACAGCAAAATATACTATGTTAAAATGCTTAACGACAACGCTCTTTTGCTCACCTCTATATACAGCCACGAGTTAAAAGACATATTTGTCAATACAAGACAGTTTGAAAGTACGGTAACAAGGCTGGTATCTCCCGATATGCAGGTAATATATTCTACCGACCCCGAGGAGATATGCGGGCCCCTTTCCCCCGATATACAAAAGCTTGTAGAAGGCGGAGAGGATATCTCTGCCTCCAACGACAAATACATAGTATCCTTGCTTAATTGCAGCACCAACGGTTGGAGCGTGGTCTCATCCATGCCCAAATCCGTAGTAAGCGAAGATATAGATGCCATGAGATGGTATACCCATATAGCATCTGCCATAATACTTATAATAATGCTTGTTGCGGGTATGTTATTCATAAAGAGAGCATCCCTGCCTTTAAGCGACATTATGGAAAATCTCCACGAAAGAGCGGAAAGAGATCCTCTTACAAACCTTTTGAACAAGCTCTCCTTCCAAACTATGGTGGAAGCCTCCGTAATGGCATCGGGTCAAGGTGAAAAGGGCGACAGGCTCGCCTTTATAATGGTAGACCTTGATAACTTTAAAAAAGTAAACGATACCAAGGGTCATCAAGTGGGTGACGAGGTATTGGTAAAATTCTCCAACCTTCTTACGGAGTGTGTGGAAGGCGATGCCCTTATAGGAAGAGTGGGCGGAGATGAATTCTCCATATTTGCAAAGAAGCTTTACCTTTCACAGAAAGATATCGAAAGGAGTATGAACACTCTCAGAGACGGTTTCTTCAAGGAGTTTGCAGACCTTTGCGAGGATTGTTCCCTCTCCTTCTCGGTGGGCTGTGCCATAACGGAATATTCCGATACACCCTTTGACAAACTTTACTCGGCTGCTGACAATGCTCTGTATAAGTCTAAAAACAGCGGCAAGAACAGATTTACATTTACCGAAATAAAAAAGGAGGCGGTGGATAATGCTCAAAGCGACTCGAAAGAAGCTTAAAATATCAGCCTTCATAGCTATGCTGACCCTTGCATCTTGTACCGCATCTTCGGTATCGACCGTACATTTTAAGGAGAACACTCCCGTTACTCTCACCTTCTCCTGGTGGGGAAATGACGAAAGAATAGACTATACCGTTTCTGCGGTGGGAGAGTTTGAAAAAGAGAACCCCGATATAGATGTTAACTGCAAGTATGCGGTGTGGAACGGTTACACCAAAAGACAGGGTATATACATGAACAGTACCGATATACCCGATGTTATGCAGATAAATTTTGACTGGATAAAGACCTATTCCCCCGACGGCAATGGTTTCTACGACTTGAACCAACTTAAAGACGTATTCGATTTCAGCAATTTTACCGATGAGGACTTGGAGTTCGGTACTGTAAACGGTAAGCTAAACGCCATACCCACGGCTTTAAATACCCACTGCATCTTTTTTAACAAAGATATATACGACAAATACGGTTTGGAACTTCCCAAAACTTGGGATGACTACTTTGAAAATGCCAAGGTCCTGAGAGAACATGATATCTATGTTTCCTGTATGGCAGATAAGGCTGAGTTTTTCTTTATACTTGCCTACTGTGAACAGGTTGCGAACAAGGATTCTTGCGACAAAGACGGAAAGATATCTTTGAGTGTGGAAGATATTGAGATCATGCTTGACTTCTACAAAAGAATTACCGACGAAAAGGTGGTATATCAGGTAAAAGATTCCTCATTTGCCATGATGGCAAATGACCAAAGTGCCTCTACCATGCGATGGATAAGCGGCACCCAAGTACTCTTTGACGGTCTGTTTCCGGAAAACAAAGTCAACATTGCGGTTGCGGAGTTCCCTCGTACCAAAGATACAACAAACTTAGGTTGGTACATAAAACCCGCTACACTCTATGCCATAAGTCCCACCACCCAAAACCCCAAAGAAGCGGGAATACTTTTAAACTATCTTTTAAACAGCCCCGAAATGGCTATGTATCAGCAGACCGAAAAAGGTGTGCCCGTAAGTAAAACAGCCATAGAGACCCTTAAAAACAACGGTGTGGGCGGAGATATAGACTTTGTTGCGGATGCCCTTATGAAAGAGCACCAAGATGAGCTTAAAGTAATGCAGCCCATACTCGAAAAAGAGGCTACATACCGCACCTTCTTCGAAGAGGGAGCTTACTACCTTTACGACAAAGAAGATATACATACCGTTGCACAAAGGATATACGACAAGTATCAAGAAAACAATGCAAAACAACAATAATATTGCCCACCGGCACTGTATTGAAGTTAAGGATATAACAAAAAAATACGGTAGAAAGACCATACTTCAAGGTTCTTCCTTCTACGCCGACAAATCGGAAATGATATCTCTTATAGGAAGAAACGGTTGCGGTAAGTCCACCCTTATAAAAATAATTGCGGGCATCATTCCTCCCCTATCGGGGTCCATACACTATTTTTCTCAAGATATGTTGAAGAAAAAAAGTCTTTTCCCGAAAATATGCGGCTATGTCCCCCAGGACAACCCTCTTTTGGAAAAGCTTACCGTAAAGGACAATATGGCTCTTTGGATGGGGCACCCGGGAAAGATACCTCAAAATACAGTAGATGTTTTTGAGCTTGCCCCCTTACTTAAGACCCCCGTTTCAAAACTATCGGGAGGTATGAAAAGAAGAGTGAGCATTGCCTGCGCCCTTGTCAATACACCTTCGGTGCTTATTATGGATGAGCCTGTAAGTGCCCAGGATCTCCACTACAGAAAAAAGATACACTCCGTTATGGAGCTCTACCTTAAAAGCGGAGGTATAATAATACTTGCCACTCATGATACAGACGAAATAGCCATGAGTACAAGGTGCTACTATATGGATAAGGGTATACTCAACCTTGTAGAGGATAGATCCGAAAAAAATATAAAATCCCTTTTTGTGTGAGGTAAAATATGGAAGACTATACAAGAAGCCTTTTTTCAAGAATATATCAATCCTATGTTACGGGGGGTGAATATTTCACCCTAAAGCTTTCTACTTTAACAAAGAAAGAGGAGCCGAAACTTCCCGCCGCTTTGGAGGAGCTTGAAAACGAAGGCTTGGCACAGGTACTCTCAAGAGGCAGTGCCAAAATAAAAATAGCCATTACAGACAAAGGCATAGACTTCGGTAACACCTTTGTGGAACTGTAAAACACAAACTATAACTATCATAAAGGCGAGCTTTTACCGTAAAAGCTCGCCTTTAGCTGTAAAAAGCTTATTTTTTCCCTAAATTTTACATTCTTGACAGGGTGTTTTTCTTGACTTTGAAACATATTTGTTATATAATAGTAACATAAATGTTTTGGCATATCTTTGATGTGCCGAAATAAAATATTTCACGGAGGTATTAAAAATGAGTATCAATTTCTCACTTGAAGGCAAGGTTGCACTTGTAACCGGTGCTTCTTACGGTATAGGCTTTGCTATCGCAAGCGGTATGGCTAAAGCAGGTGCCACAATAGTATTCAACGATATAAAGCAGGAGCTTGTTGACAAGGGTATCGCAGCATACAAAGAGGCCGGTATCAACGCTCACGGTTATGTTTGCGACGTTACAGACGAGGACGGAGTAAACGAACTTGTAGCAAAGATCACAAGCGAAGTAGGTCCTATCGACATTCTTGTAAACAATGCAGGTATCATCAAGAGAATCCCCATGACAGAAATGTCCGCAAAGGATTTCCGTCAGGTTATAGATGTAGACCTTAACGCTCCTTTCATCGTTTCAAAGGCAGTTATACCTTCAATGATAGAGAGAGGTCACGGTAAGATCATAAACATCTGTTCTATGATGAGTGAGTTAGGTAGAGAGACAGTTTCCGCTTACGCTGCAGCTAAGGGTGGTTTAAAGATGCTTACAAGAAACATCTGCTCCGAGTACGGCCAGTACAACATACAGTGTAACGGCATTGGACCCGGATACATTGAAACTCCTCAGACCGCTCCCTTAAGAGAGAGACAGGCAGACGGTTCAAGACATCCCTTCGACTCCTTCATTTGTGCTAAGACACCCGCTAACAGATGGCTTAAGCCCGAGGAGCTTGCAGGTCCCGCTGTATTCCTTGCTTCCGAAGCTTCCGATGCCGTAAACGGTCACATTCTTTATGTTGACGGCGGTATCCTTGCTTACATCGGCAAGCAGCCCGAATAATAAAAAGGCAAAAATTTTCCCCCTTCTTTCGAAGGGGGTTCTTTTATTCTTCCAAATATTTTTTGAGGTATCGTCCCGTGTAGGAGTTTTCGTTCCGAGCAACTTCTTCGGGGGTGCCTGTGCATATTACGGTACCGCCTCCGTCTCCGCCCTCGGGGCCCAGGTCTATAATGTGGTCTGCGGTCTTTATAACATCTAAGTTGTGTTCTATAACAACTACAGTGTTTCCGCCGTCTGCAAGGCTTTGAAGTACCTCTATGAGCTTTCTCACATCATAGCTGTGGAGACCCGTTGTAGGCTCATCCAAAACATATAATGTTTTTCCCGTACTTGTTCTGCTAAGCTCCGTAGCAAGTTTTACTCTTTGTGCCTCGCCTCCCGATAGGGTGGTGGAGCTTTGTCCCAGCCTTATATAGCCAAGCCCTACCCTTTTAAGAGTTTGAAGCTTGTTTTTGATACGACTTTGATTTTCAAAAAAAGCAAGGGCTTCGTCTACCGTCATTTCAAGTATATCGGAAATATTCTTTCCCTTGTAGGTAGCCTCAAGAGTCTCCTTGTTGTATCTTTTACCCTCACACACCTCACAGGGTACGAATACATCGGGAAGGAAGTTCATTTCTATTTTTATTATACCGTCACCGTTACAGGCTTCGCATCTACCACCCTTAACATTGAAACTAAATCTTCCCTTTGTAAATCCTCTTACCTTTGCCTCGGGGGTCTGGGCATACAGGTCTCTTATAAGGTCGAAAAGTCCCGTGTAGGTGGCGGGGTTTGACCTGGGTGTTCTTCCTATGGGGCTTTGGTCTATATTTATGACCTTATCAAGATATTCTTCACCTTCCACACTTTGGAATTTTCCCGGCTTTACCTTTGCCCTGTTCAGATCTCTTACAAGAGATTTATAAAGTATCTCATTTACAAAGGAACTTTTACCGCTGCCGCTTACACCCGTAACACATACAAATACGCCTAAGGGTATCTCCATGGTTACATCTTTAAGGTTGTTTTGTCTGCATCCCCTGTATATCAATTTCTTTTCCCCTATGGGTCTTCTTTCTTTGGGCAAGGCTATTTTTTCCTTACCGCTTAAGAAGGCTCCCGTAAGAGATCTTCTGCTTTTAAGTATTTCCTTGTATGTACCCGCAAATACTATCTCGCCGCCCTTTTCTCCCGCATAGGGTCCCACATCTACGATATAGTCTGCATTTCTCATGGTGTCCTCGTCATGTTCCACCACAATAAGGGTATTTCCTATATCCTTTAGTCTCTTAAGGGTAGCAAGTAGTTTATCGTTGTCTCTTTGGTGGAGACCTATACTCGGCTCATCAAGTATATACACCACACCCACAAGTCCGCTTCCTATCTGTGTGGCAAGCCGTATTCTCTGGCTTTCCCCTCCCGAAAGAGTACCTGCCGTTCTTGAAAGTGTGAGATAATCAAGACCCACATCCTTTAAAAACTTAAGCCTTGCCTTTATCTCCCTTAATATGGGGTCTGCTATTATCTCCTGCATTTTACCAAGCTTAAGTTCCTCAAAAAAGCCTATTATTTTTTCAATGGAAAGGTCTGTAAGGTCTGTTATATTTGTATCCCCCACGGTAACCGCAAGGCCTTCGGGACGCAGCCTTTTACCCTTACAGCAGGGACAGGGGACGGAGCTCATATAGTCGCTGTATACTTCCTTTGCAGCATCCGAATCCGTTTCCCTGTATCTTCTCATTATGGAGTTTATGACCCCTTCAAAAGAGAAGGAGTAGTATCTTTCAACACCTCCGCTGATATAGGGCACCTTTATTTTCTTTATGCCCGTACCGTACAACACAGCCTCTCTTGCCTTATCCGAAAGG
Source organism: Bacillota bacterium (assembly GCA_017444985.1). GTDB lineage: Bacteria > Bacillota > Clostridia > Lachnospirales > CAG-274 > UBA3680. The sequence continues at coordinate 6,146 of JAFSVK010000087.1, read as the reverse complement.
TCCTTAAAGGGTGTGGACAGAGAAAAATCATACTCCTTCGACAGTGCCTTCATAACGGAGTAGCTTGAAGATGTAGTATCTTTTATGTTGTTCCAGCCCGAAGCGTTTATGGCACCCTCTTCTATAGACAGGTCCTTGTCGGGTATTATAATATCTTCATCCACTATTATTTTATACCCCAGACCCGTACATTCGGGGCAGGCTCCCGTAGGATTGTTGAATGAAAAAAGAGCGGGCTCCGTTTCCCCTATACTTATATCACAATCGGGGCAGGCAAAGTTTGTACTGTAGAGCCTTTCCTCCCCTTCCATAATATCCACCACCGCAAGGCCTCCGCTTAGAGCAAGAGCATTTTCAAGAGAGCCCGAAAGTCTTTGGGATATACCTTCTTTAATAACAAGGCGGTCTACCACCACATCTATATTGTGCTTTTTATTTTTTTCAAGCTTTATATCATCACCTATCTCCATATAGGTGCCGTCTATCCTTACTCTTACGTAGCCGTTTTTCTTGGTGTCTTCTATAAGCTTTACATGTTCGCCTTTTCTGTTTCTTACAACGGGAGAAAGTATCTGTATTTTACTTCCCTCCCGTATATTCATAATATTTGCGGCTATTTGGTCTACGGTCTGCTTGGCTATCTCCTTGCCGCACTTAGGGCAGTGTACAGTACCCGCTCTGGCGTAAAGAAGCCTTAAATAGTCGTATATCTCCGTTACGGTACCCACGGTGGAACGTGGGTTGTTGTTGGTGGTCTTCTGATCTATGGCTATAGCGGGGGAAAGACCTTCCACACTGTCTACCTTGGGTTTTTCCATTTGTCCCAAAAACTGCCTTGCATAGGAGGAAAGGGACTCCATATACCTTCTCTGCCCTTCCGCATATATGGTATCAAATGCCAAAGAGGACTTTCCCGACCCGCTTACTCCCGTAAAAACCACTATCTTATCTCTGGGTATCTTTAAGTTTACATTTTTTAAATTGTTCTCTCTGCAACCTTTTAATACTATTTTATTTTTTTCCATAAAATCCCTCTATAATAATTATAGGGGTGTGATATTTCACACCCCCTATAGTCTTTTTAAAATTCTAATTTTTTAAGTATGTAATCTTTAAGGTCGGATATTTTAATTCTTTCTTGTTCCATGGTATCTCTGTCTCTTACCGTCACACAACCGTCCTCTTTAGAGTCAAAGTCGTAGGTTATGCAGAAAGGCGTACCTATCTCGTCCTGTCTTCTGTATCTTTTTCCTATACTCTGAGCATCGTCAAAGTCCACATTGAAATCCTTGCTTAAAAGTTCATATACTTCGGAAGCATCCTCGGATAACTTCTTTGAAAGAGGAAGTACGGCAGCCTTAAAAGGAGCAAGAGCGGGATGAAATCTGAGCACAACTCTCTTATCCTCTTTACCGTCCTTATCCGTAAGTATCTCCTCGTCATAAGCCTCGCAAAGGAAGGCAAGTGTAACTCTGTCAGCACCTAAAGAAGGCTCTATACAGTATGGTATATACTTTTCATTTGTGGTGGGGTCGAAGTACTCCATAGGCTCTCCCGAATGTTCGCTGTGTGCCTTAAGGTCGAAATCCGTTCTTGAAGCTACGCCCCAAAGTTCACCCTTGCCGAAGGGGAACATATACTCAATATCCGTTGTGGCATTGGAGTAGTGAGCAAGTTCAGCCTGCTCATGGTCTCTCAAAACAATATTTTCTTTGGCGATATTTAAAGATAAGAGCCAATTTGTACAATATTCTTTCCAGTAGGCAAACCACTCCAACTCTGTTCCGGGTTTACAGAAAAATTCAAGCTCCATTTGCTCAAACTCTCTTGTTCTGAAAGTGAAGTTACCGGGGGTTATCTCGTTTCTGAAAGACTTACCTACCTGTGCTATACCGAAGGGTACCTTCTTTCTTGTGGTCCTCTGTACATTTTTAAAGTTTACGAATATACCCTGTGCCGTTTCGGGACGAAGGTAAACTACATTCTTGCTTTCCTCGGTAACTCCCGCATGGGTCTTAAACATAAGGTTGAACTGTCTTATGCCTGTAAAGTTGTGGGCACCGCAGCTTGGACAGGGAATGTTTTTTTCCGTGATATAGTCCTGCATTTGGCTCTCTGTCATACCGTCTGCGGAGCCTTCTATACCGTTTTCTTTCATGTAGTCGTCTATAATGTTGTCGGCTCTGAATCTTTCGTGACAATCCTTACAATCCATAAGAGGGTCGCTGAAACCGCCTACGTGACCGCTGGCTACCCATACCTCGGGATTCATAAGTATGGCACAATCCACACCCACATTGTACTTGTTCTCCTGTACAAACTTTTTCCACCAAGCTTTTTTAACGTTGTTTTTAAGCTCCACACCTAAAGGACCGTAATCCCAGGTGTTTGCAAGTCCGCCGTATATTTCCGAACCCGCATATACAAAACCTCTCGATTTTGCCAAAGCTACCACACTTTCCATTGATTTTGCCATAATTTTATCCTCCGTTTATATCAGTCCGTTTTTTGCAAAACTGAAATTTTTTCTGTAGTCATTCCCGCTTACTATAATGTGGTCTATAAGCATGATATTTATAGCCATAAGTGCGTTTTTAACCTTTTTGGTAGTTTCTATATCCTCTTGGGAAGGCAGAGGTGAGCCTGCGGGGTGGTTATGGGAGAGTATTATAAACTCTGCATTTTCCATAAGTGCCCTTTTAGCTATCTTATCGCTGTAAATAAGGCTTACACTTACGCTGCCCTCACTTACACACTCATATTTTACAAGTCTTTTCCTTGCATCAAGAAAAAGAGCATATACCCTTTCTTCTTTCAAGCCCTCCAAAATGTTCTGCAGAAAAAGGGATGCCTTTTCAAAGGTATCTATAACAGGCTTTTCCGCTTGGGAAGAAAGCATATATCTTTTGTATATATGGGGTATAAGTGTAAGAAGTACCGACACATTTTCGGTGACTTTAAGTCTTTTTTGTATATTTTCGGGACTGTCGCTCATAAGCTCATACAAGGAAGTATACTCCTTAAGAAACTTATGGGCTATGGGGTTTGTATCCTTCATAGGGTAGGCATAAAAAAGTAAAAGTTCCAGTATCTCATGGTCTGCAAAGGCGTCAAGGCCTCCCGTTTTCAAATACTTATCCTTTACTTTTTGTCTGTGTCCCTTGTGAAGATTTTCTTCCATTACTGCCTCACTTGTTGCGTTCTTTTTCTTCAAAGCCTTCTATATACGCCTTGTACTCTTGAAACTTTCCGCTGTATATATCCTTAAGCAGACCGTCAAGGCTCCTCATAAGCTTTATGATCATTTCCTTGGTAAGTATACCCTTTTCCTCACACTCGGCTATCTCATCTATATCCACAACTTTGTAGTAACCGTCGGGATATATTATAACATCTGCAAGAAGGTCGTTGAATATATACTTTTCACTGTCTTTATAGGTATCTATAATATCGCAGTACCAATATACCAGCTCATCCTTATCGTTAAGGAATTTACTTACCTTTATATTCTTGTATATATAGTAGCAAGAATATCCGTGAGTGAAATCGTGCCTTTTTGTAAGCACATCCCATTTTGTAACTACCCTTGTTTCATCTTCAAAGAGCAGGATATCATCCTTAAGCTCTATGATCTCATCGGGTATGTATCTTCTTCTGTAAAGTTTAATAATAATTCCCCCAAATCATACCTCTTCGCTGTAATCACATTCGGTGTTGTTACAGCAGATCCTCTTCTTGTTCGTACCCTTCTCCACAAGAATATCTCCGCACTTGGGGCAAAGTTTTCCCGTGGGTCTGTACCATGACATCATGGCACATTCGGGATTGTTTTCACATCCGTAATACCTTCTGCCCTTCTTGCTCTTTTTAAGGAGTACCTTACCCGAGCATAAGGGGCAGTCTACCCCCGCCTCTTCATAGAGGGTCTTGGTGTTTCTGCATTCGGGAAAGCCCGGGCAAGCCAAAAATTTACCGTACTTGCCGTACTTCACCACCATATTTCTGCCGCATTCCTCGCAGATGACATCGGTCTTTTCATCCTCTATCTCTATATTTTCCACCTTTTTTTCGGCTTCTTCTATAAGGTCTTCCAAAAGGGGATAAAAATCTCTGAGTATTTTTTTCCACTCCAGCTTGCCTTCTTCCACCTCATCCAAGGTCTCTTCCATATCGGCGGTGAATTTATAATTTATAATGGGACCGAAGTTGCTTTTTATTATCTCGTTTACGATCTCACCTATCTCAGTGGGATAGAATACTTTTTGTTCTTTTGTGACATAGTTTCTTGACTGTATGGTCACAAGGGTGGGAGCGTAGGTAGAAGGTCTTCCCACACCTATATCCTCAAGGGTCTTTATTAAAAGAGCCTCGGAGTACCTTGCGGGAGGCTGTGTAAAGTGGGGAGCACTCTCCACATTGGCACAGGTAAGCTTTTCTCCCTCGGTGAGTTCGGGCATAAGGGTATCCTTTGCCTTTTCCTCGTTTTTCTTGTATACAAGCAGATACCCCTCATATTCAAGTACGGAACCCGAAGCCTTAAAATTATACTTTCCGCAATCTATATCCACATTCACCGTGGAATATCTTGCGGCAGGCATCTGGCTTGCTATAAATCTTTCCCATATAAGCTTATATAATTTGTACTGATCCTTTGTAAGGGAGCCTATAATGCTCTCGGGAGTTTTGTCTGCATAGGAGGGTCTTATAGCCTCGTGTGCATCCTGGGCTCTTTCGTCTGTTTTGTACTGTTTCTTTTCTTCTATAAAGTCCTTGCCGTATTTTTCTTCTATAAGGTTTCTTGCCTGTTCATAGGCTTCATCGGAAATTCTTACGGAGTCTGTTCTGATGTAGGATACCAAACCTATGGTGCCCTCACCCTTTATATCTATACCCTCGTAAAGCTGTTGCGCCACCTGCATGGTCTTCCTTGCGGTAAAGTTTAAAAGCTTCGAAGCCTCCTGTTGCAAGGTACTTGTAGTAAAGGGTGCAGGCGGATTTTTCTTTCTGCTGCCCCTTTTAACGGTTTTAACGATATAGTCTTTATTGTCTATATCCGCAAGTATCCTCTCCGCATCCTCGTCTGCGGATATTTTAGTCTTTTTGCCGTTTTCGCCGTAGAAAGATGCCTTTAATTTTTTGTTTTTAGAGGTTTTGAGCTGCAGGTCTATGGTGTAATATTTTTCGGGTATAAAGTTTTCTATCTCCTCTTCCCTGTCACATATAAGACCTAAGGCAACGGATTGCACTCTTCCCGCACTCAGACCCTTTTTGACCTTCTTCCACAGAAGGGGGCTTATTTTGTAGCCTACTATCCTGTCAAGGGTTCTTCTTGCCTGCTGAGCGTTTACCAAGTCCATATCTATCTCTCTTGCCTCGGATATGGATCTTTTTACCGCCGACTTTGTAATTTCGTTAAATGTTATTCTGTAGGTATTCTTCGGATCCAACTTAAGGGCATAAAGAAGATGCCAGCTTATAGCCTCCCCCTCACGGTCGGGGTCAGTGGCAAGATAAACTTTATCCGCTTTCTTAACTTCTTTACGCAAGTTTGCCAGAAGTTGCCCCTTTCCTCTTATAGTGATATATTTAGGTTCAAAATCATCTTCTATATTTATACCAAGCTCACTTTTGGGCAGATCCCTTACATGCCCTACCGAAGCTTCTATTTTGTAATTTGACCCCAAAAACTTCTTAAGTGTTTTCGCCTTTGCAGGTGACTCCACAATAACAAGATTTTTTTTCTTAGCTGCTGCTGCCATTTTTTCCTCCTACAGACCGGTTTCTTTTAGGGTACCTCTAAAAAGTGCTATTGAAGTAAAATTGAGATAGCTTGTTCGAGGACTAGGAAATGGCTCGAAGCCAATGTAGAGCATTGGTGAGAGACATTGACGACGTAATCGGACAAGATAGCCAATTTTACGATTTATGAGTTTTTAGAGGTTCCCATAAGATATGCCTTGACTTTGTATATATTTATATATTAAAATTAAGATACTAAATGAAAGATAAGGGGACCTCTAAAAAGTGCTATTGAAGTAAAATTGAGATATCTTGTTCGAGGACCGGGAAATGGCTCGAAGCCAATGTAGAGCATTGGTGAGAGACATTGACGACTAACCTTTGCAAGATAGCCAATTTTACGATTT
>JAFSVK010000086.1 GCA_017444985.1 Bacillota bacterium | reverse complement strand
TAAATCGTAAAATTGGCTATCTTGCCCGATTACGTCGTCAATGTCTCTCACCAATGCTCTACATTGGCTTCGAGCCATTTCCTAGTCCTCGAACAAGATATCTCAATTTTACTTCAATAGCACTTTTTAGAGGTCCCCTATACTGTTTGAGGAGTGGGAAATTGCGAGGAGAAGGAGTGAAAAAGTCTGTGTAGTGTAAACAAGGATAAAATGAAGAGAATAGACGGCTATTCGATAAAAAAATGTGACTCGACAGATTTTTGTCGAGTCACTCGATGAAATTTTGTCGAGTTGCTTGACAAAATTTCAAAAAGGCTATATACTAACATAAAGAAAACATTTTTGCAGGGAGGGTGAAATATGGCCATACCGATAAACATTGACGATTTGATAAATAAACGAATAGTAGAGTCAACGCGAATTGAGTTTAAAAGTGATTTTAATCCAACGCCTGTTATACACTCTATCTGTGCTTTTGCAAACGATATTGACAATCTCGGCGGTGGGTATATCGTGCTTGGTGTTGAGGAAAAAGACGGTTCCCCTGTTTTTCCTATAAAGGGGATCGAACAGGAGCGAATAGACGGTATTTTAAAGGAACTTGTGGGATACTGTCGTTGTATAGAACCCTTGTACAATCCGGTTGTTGAGCCAATATTATATAACGATGTTTATGTTATCGTTATTTGGGTGTCGGGGGGTTACGGCCGTCCTTACAAGGCCTCCCTTGATGTGCTTGGTAAAGAAGCCAAAAGATCTACAAAGTATTATTATATCCGTAAATTCAGCAGTACGATAGTTGCATCTCCCGATGAAGAAAAGGAACTCTTCTATATTTCCTCGGATATTCCCTTTGACGATAGGCCTAATTTATTGGCGGAGGTCTCCGATCTTGATATAGGGCTTTTGCGTGCTCATTTAAAAGAAATAGACAGCTCTCTCTATGAACATTCCTTTAATATGGATGCGCTCGAAATAGCTAAGGATATGCAGCTTGTTTCGGGGCCGACGGAGCGTTTAAAACCTCTTAATGTGGGTATACTAATGTTCAGTGAACGTCCCGAAAAGTATTTTCGCTATGCACGTATCGAGGTGGTGGATATTCCCGATCCGACAGGTACGAACATGACGGAAAAAGTTTTTACGGGACCCATACAGCGACAGCTTAAGGATGCACTTAAATATATAAAGAATTACACCTTGAAAGAGGTCACAATAAAGGACAAAAACAAGGCGGAAGCGGTTAAAATTTACAATTATCCTTATGCCGCTGTTGAGGAGATCTTGTCAAATGCGGTCTATCATCGTTCCTATCAGATAAATGAGCCCATAACGGTGAGGATCATGCCACAGGCTATAGAAATAACAAGTTTTCCGGGTTTTGACAGAAGTATCACCGATGAGGATATAGCGAAATATCAAATAAGGGCGAGAGTGTACAGGAACCGTAGAATAGGTGATTTTCTGAAGGAGCTGAAACTTATAGAGGGTAGGAATACGGGTTTTCCAAATGCGATCAAAGCTTTGACGGAAAACGGCTCCGACCTTCCGAGGTTTGACATGAGCCCGCAGAGAGATTATCTTTCGGTCACGATACCCGTACACAGCTATTTTGACACCGAAGTGAACAATAAAATAAAGGTGTATGAGGATAAAATAATTACCGCACTTGAAGAAAAAAACCTGAATCTCACCGAACTTGCCTCAGCTATGGGAAACAAGAGTATTACCAAAAAGCTGAGCAAAACGGTAAATGAGCTTATAGCATCGGGAAGGATCGTAAGGGTCGTTACCGATGGAAATGGGACAAAATTAAAGTTGAATGATCGAATTTAGTCAAAATAAACTTGTATATTGTTGAGCTTTGGGGCGGTTATAAGGATGGGAAAATCAAATTTTTATACGCAGATGCTATAATTTGATTTTCCCTTTTTTGATTTTAGCCGATAAATGATAATTTAGAACTCCTACCGTATCAAAAATATATTCACACATCCCAGCACAAAGCCTATTACCGCACCTAAGTTTATAAGGGCGGAGAGTTCTTTGTTCATAACACTTATGATCAGGTTTTCAAGTTGTGGCATTTCAAGGGAGTTTATTTTGTTTTGAGCTATTGTTTTTATGTTAAGGCGGTGTAATATTACATCCGCCTTTTCTTCTACTATCTTATCGAAGAAAGCGTAGAGCTTTTTTTCCATGTTATCAAGGGGGAGGTTTTCGAAGAGTGAGGATAGGGGTTTTTCTTCTATGTGTTCTATGCTTTTATCCGCAATATCCTCTATAACTTCCCTTCCTTGGTTTCTTGCGTAGGCGTGGAGTATATCGTTAAATTTAAGGGCAATGGTATTTATTATGTTTTCATCCACAAAAGCTGCAAGAAAACCCATATTTTCTTTTATAATATTTCTTATGCCCTCTTTTGCCATATCCGTAAGGTCTTTTTGTTCTATTTGTTCAAGGGTCTTTTCGGAAATGGCTGTTATAATATTTTCTCTTGCCTTTTCGTAGCTTTCGTGGTCGGTAAACTTTCTCAGAATGTCCTCGGTGTTTTCCTTTGATACTTCCTCGAAGCTTTCTTTAAGGGAGGTGTAAAGTGCCTTTTTAACATCCTCCGAAAGAAGGGCCTGTTTTATATCCTGTTTTGTAAGAAGGGTGTCCTCGGCAAGGGCGCCTAAGTTTTCTGCTATTTTGTCTTTTCTTTTAGGTATGACCCCGGGGGTGAAGGGGAGGGTGAAAGAGCCTATTTTTATTTCCTTGTAAGGGTGAAAAAGCATTTTAACGGCTATGTAGTTTGTAAAATAGCCTATAAGGGCACCTATAAGAGGGGGTGCAAGTATTTTAAGTATTTCCATTTTTCAGCCAAGCCTCCTTAAGAAGTTCTACTATCTTGGGTATGTGTTTTTCGCTTATGGGGCCGTAGCCCAATATTATTCGGGGAATGTCGCTGTGGTGTTTCTTTTCGTAAGGGGAGAGGGGGTAGACCTTTATGTTTTTTTGGGAAGCACTTTCCACAAGCTGTGCTTCACTCATATCGTTTTTAATGCTTACGGTTATAAAAAGGCCGAAATTTTCTCCCAGAATATCTATTTTATCTCCGAATGCCTTTTCTAAACAAGAGAGTAAGGTGTTTCTTTTTTTGTTGTAGTGGGTCACAAATTTTCTGAAATATCTGTCAAGACCTTTTTCGGATATATACTCTACCATGGCATACTGGCATACCAAGGGTACGGAGTTGGAATAGCCGTTAAAAAGCCAATCATAAACGGGGTAGAGCCTTTTGGGAAGTACCACATAGCTTATACGCATACCCGGTATAAGCAGGTAGAGAAAGCTTCCTATGTGTATCACTCTGTCGTTTTTGTCGTAAAAGGCTATGGAAGGGTTTGCCTCGGGTAGGTAGCTTATAGCCGAGTCGTATTCGTCCTCAAAAATATAGGAGTCGGTCTCCTCTGCCCATTGAAGTATTTTTTCTCTTTTTTGGCTGCTCAGCCTTGCCCCCGTGGGAAACTGATGGTCAGGGGTCAAGCAGAGTATACATTTATTGTATTTGTACAGTTCCTCCGTGGATATGCCGTCACTTTCCATAGGCAAGTACTCTATATCATAGCCGAACCTTGAAAAACAGTATTTTACAATATTGTTTGAGGGATCTTCGCAAAGTATGGTGTATTCCTCTTTGTTCAATATGCCCGCTACAAGGTCGTAGCAGTAATGGGTGCCCGAGGTAAGTATTATTTGATAGGGCTCTACGGTGTAGCCTCTGTATATGGAGAGCTTTACGCTTATAAGCTCAAGCAGTATACTTTCTCCTTGCCTTTGGGAAAAGTCGGATATTTCCATACTTTGAAGTACATCGATGGCATCTGTCATACACTTTCGCCATTGAGTATTTACAAGGTCGCTGTCGGTGCAGCTGTTGGACATATCGTATCGTATTTGTTTGTCTCTTTGCCGTGAGGAGGGGGAGGAGGGCAATATTTTGTTTTTGGGAGTGTAAATATTGTTTTTTACAATATATCCGCTGCCTTGAAGGCTTGTGACATAGCCCTCTCTTATAAGGAGGTCGTAGGCTTTTTCAACGGTATGTCTGCTTACATTTATGTTTTTAGCCAATACCCTTGTGGCTGTGAGCCTGTCCCCGTTTGCTATATAACCTTCTTTTATTTGGGAGGAAAGTTGAGTATATATTTGGGTATATATGGGGGTTTTGGAGTTTTTATCTATAATGATCACAATTGTCCCTCCTTTACTTTTAAAATTGGTACCCTCTAATTATATTTACTTTATATTTTGTTGTCAATAAAAAATATTTTTTGTTCATAAAATTTTAAAAAATTAAGCTGTGCTCCTATATCTTGGGATTTTTTAAAATAAAACCTCAATTTATAAAATTGGCACCTATAAATAAAAGAAAATTGGTACTGTTATTTTATTTTTTTTGTGGTATCATATTTTCAGTCAAGAGGTAATGCGGTTTCGGAGGCGATGCCCATGGATATGAATTTAGCGGTGGACACCGTTAAATACTACAACTATTACAATACCCCCATAGGTGTGGTGACCATCTCAAGTGACGGAAAGTCTGTTACTTCCCTCAAAATGGGAAAGCAAGGAGGCTTCCAAGGCGAGAGAAAAAGAGATGCTGTTTTGGATGAAGCTTACACACAGCTTTGTCAGTATCTCAAGGGCGAAAGAGAGACCTTCGATCTTCCTTTAAACCCCGACGGTAGCGATTACCAAAAGAAAGTTTGGCAGCTCCTTATGGATGTGCCCTACTCCAAAACGGTGACATACAAGGACTTAGCCTTAGCCATGGGAAAGAAGAAGTCTTTCCGTGCGGTAGGCGGTGCGGTAAGTCGCAATCCCATACTGATATTTATACCTTGCCACAGAGTGGTAGGCCTTGACGGCTCCCTCACGGGATACTCGGGCGGTATAGATGTGAAAGAAAAGCTTTTGAATATCGAAAGCAAGTAAATATGCCTATCAGATATACCTTCCCCCAAAGGTATTTGATAATAGATTTTCCCCTTTAACCACAGACGGGTTCCCCTACGCGTCTGTGGTTTTTCTTTGTGTGTCCGATAATACAAAACATTCCGCCTTGCAAATTTTGTATTGGTATATTTTGCACAATAATCTACCAAAAGCTTAGGAAAATTTTAAAAAATTGAGATTGTAATTTATATGTAAAAATATTATAATGTAGGATGTTGTTTAATGTTAGTATTATATAGAGGATGTTTATAAATGAGATGCTTTAATTGTATGGAGGAGATAACGGGAAAGACCTGCTTAAAATGCGGTTGTGACATGGACCCTAAGCCCTTCAAAGATTATCACCTGCCTCCGGGAACGGAACTTAACGGCAGATATATTTTGGGATATTGCAGAAAGCAGACTCCCGTATATATTGCCTATATAGCCTGGGACAAAGAAGAAGAAAAGACGGTATATATAGACGAGTACTTCCCTAAGAAGCTTTCTTTGAGAGAGTCCGACGGAAAGAATGTAGGCCCTTTGAATGTAGACACCGAAAATGCCTTCACATCGGGTTACAAGGCTTTTAAGGACGAGACCGTGGACTTAGCCATAACGGATGATGTGGATGTTATAGCGGGCTTTGAAGAAAACAGAACATTCTACTCCGTAAGGAAAATAATGAATGGCCTTAATATAGCCGCTCTTATGACGGGAGAGTACGATCTTACCGACGATTATGCCAAAAGAATACTTATACTCACTTTAAGAGCTTTACACAAAGTAAATAAAATGGGTATAATACACGGTAACATAAAGCCCGAGACCGTATATTTTAACGAGGATACTTCCGTAACTTTGGCGGAGTTTTCCTACTGCGGCTATATGTCAAGAGTAATAAATGTAGACTGTAACGACGGCTATTCTCCCGTAGAGCAGTATATAAAGGGCTCTAAGCTTAAAGTAAATGTGGATGTGTATTCCGCAGCAGCCCTTTTCTACAAACTTCTTACGGAGGATGTGCCCCCTAAGGCTACATTAAGACAGGAGTACGACTCCCTTGTGGCGCCTTCCGAAAAGGGTATCAAAATGAGAAAGGGGATGGAAAATGCCCTGCTTAACGCTCTTAATGTAAACAGTGAGTACAGAACGCCTACCGTAAATGATTTTTATGCTCAGCTTAAGGATAAAAACACCAAAAGGGTAGAAGAAGAAAAGCAAGAAACCGATGAGAGCGATAGCCTTCCTCTTGTGGCAAAGATGATAGAAGAACCCTCCGAAAAAGAAGAGGGTAAAAAGGAAGAGGAAGAAAAGGCTGTACCCGAAGAGATCGTCGTAAAACCCGAAGAGGACGATGAGCCTTATACGGAGCCCGAGGATGAACCCGAAGAAGAGGAAGAAAAGGGAGTAAGCTTTTTAAAGATATTTATAATTGTATTCCTTATATTCCTGTTTTTGGCTGCCGCTGCCATAGGGGCGGTGTGGTACATACACAATAACAATGTTAAAAAGGCTACTCTTAACTTGACGGGAGAGGAAACTACCGTTGTAGAGGAAGAGCCTCAAACAAATGAACAGGGTGAGATCTTAAGCGAAGGGGAAACACAGCTTGAAGATGCCACTCTTGCAGAGGGTCCTACGGAGAGTACCACAAAATATAACTCAGCCATAAAGCCTTTGACCCCCGGGGAACTTGAAAAGATGAAGAGAAATCAGGCGGAGGCTCTTACGGAAAAGCCTGTAGAGACCACCACCGCAGCACCTAAGGTAAGCCCCGTACCCATTGTACCCGTGCTGCCTTCCGTAACGGATAATATTTCCACGGGAACAGCCGTAAGGTGAGTTGTTAACAAAATATTTACAAAAAATTACCTTTATGTACCTATATTTTTGAGTTAAATTATGGTATAGTTTGTAAACAAGTTATAAGAGCACCGGCATTCTCATCACCTTCCCCCTCTACTGCCCGGTGCTTTTATATTTGGGGAAAATTGATGAATTGGAGAAAAATATGAAAAAGAATATACTGTATCTATTAACTGCCGCAATAGTGCTCCTGTCTTTATCCGCCTGCAATTCTTCGAACGGTAAAAGCGAGGGAGAGGAGACGGAAAGCAAGGTAGCCCTTTCCGATACAAAAGAGGAAAAGGCAAGTGAAGAGTCCTCCGAAGAAAACACAAGTGAAGAGTACTCCGAAGAAAACACGCAGACCGAGCAAAAAAGTGTTTCCGAAGAAGAGGAAAGCACCGAAAAGACAACACAAGAGCCTTTGAAAGAAGTACTCTCGGAAACAAAGGAAAACAAGACGGTCAATCAACAAGTTAGCGACATAAATAGTGAACCCTATCTTGCAACCGTTAAGACTTTCTTTGATGCACATGACGGCAACATGACAGCGGAGGAATTCATAAATATTATAATGCCTCCCAAAATATACGCAGCTGTTCTGCAAGAACAGGTAGAGGAGGGCAATTATGCCAGCGTGGAAGAAGCGGAAAAAGCCGCAAATGAAGAGCTGAACGAGCTTTTAGACATACCCGAGGATGAAAAGAGTGAAGACTTTTCATACAGTATAAGCGGTGTGGAACAGGGAGACGACGAACTTAAAACACAGGTGGAGAGTTTCCTTTCGGAAGCCTTTGAAGATGATGTAAAGGTGGAAGATGTTAAAAAAGTAAATGCGGTGATAAATGAATATGGGGAAACAATGAAGGTGAGTATGACTGTTTATAAGTACGACGGACAGTGGTATATAGATATAGCTTCTTCTATGTAGGGAGAGGAATTTTAAAATTTGGGAGTTATAAATTTGTTGCCACGGCGGAACCTCTCCGTCATTTTTGTAGGCTAAGCTATCAGTACTGCACGGAACCTCTCCGTCAGCTGTGGCTGTTCAGGCGAGGCTTAGGTGTCGGTTGGGCTTAGGAGTTGGAAATGGCAAGCGTGAGGTGGAGTGGCAACTAAGTAAGAAATAAAAACAAAACTTGAGGCAGTGAGGAAAGCCTCCCCTGAAAGGGGAGGGGATGCAACGGGAGTTGCATCGGAGAGGTACCCACCCCGGGAGGGGAAGGAAGCCCATAGGGCTGACGATTGAGAAACCAACAGCTATGCTAAACTTCTCGTACCGCTCATAACCTCTCCGTTGTTTTGCAGGCGGCATCAGCAGACGGTGAGGTTTCTTTTCAAAAACCACAAAATTAAAAAGAAAAAACAAATTTCGGGGGGTGATATTCACGCCCCTTTTTTCGTTGTAAAATTTTAAACTTAGTGGTATACTGATATATATATTTTTTGAAAGTAAAATAGAAAAGAGAGTAATCTATATGGAAAAAATAGCGGCTTTTGTGGTTGAAAAAAGAAAAGCTTTTTACATGATATTTACCATATTTTTTATATTCTGTCTTACATGGATACCGAAGGTAAAGGTGAACAACGATATTTCCTCCTATCTTCCCGATACCACGGAGACCAAAAAAGGTCTCAATATCATGGAAAAGGAGTTTGTTACCTATGCTCAAACAAAGGTCATGGTAAGTAATATAACCTACGACGAGGCTTTAAATGCCAAGGAGAGGATACTTTCCATAGAGGGTGTAAGGGATGTTACCTTTGATAACAACGAAAAGCACTATAAAAATTCCTCGGCTCTCTATGATGTATATCTTGATTTTACCGAGGAGACTCAGCTGGATGAAGAAATAGACTGTTGCGATGCCATAGAGGAAGAACTTTCGGAGTACGATGTATATGTGTATTCGGATACTATAGATTATTCCCCGAGGATACTTGCGGGACAGATGAGGATAATACTTGTGGCGGTAATGATAATAGTTATTGCCGTGCTTTTGTTTACAAGCGAGTCTTTTATGGAGGTGCCTGTTTTTATTGCAGTCTTTGGTGTGGCTGCGGTTTTTAACATGGGTACCAACTATTTTCTCGGAGAGATATCCTTTATAACAAAGTCTATAGCGGTATGTCTTCAGCTTGCCCTTGCTATAGACTATTCCATAATACTTTCGGAGAGATTTTCCGAGGAAAAGGCGGATAAAAATGCTTACGATGCTATTATAGCCGCCCTTTCAAAAGCCATTGTGGAGATAAGCTCTTCCTCTCTTACCACTATATCGGGCCTTGCGGCACTTGTGGTCATGCAGCTTAAGATAGGGGAGGATATGGGAATTGTCATGTGCAAGGCTATATTCTGCTCCCTTATAAGCGTGTTTTTCCTTATGCCCGGGCTTCTTTTGGGCTTTTCAAAGCTTATAGATAAAACAAGACACCGTTCCTTTGTTCCTAAAATAAGCCTTTGGTGTAAGTTTGTTACAGCCACGAGAAAGGTGCTCCCCTTCATTTTCATAGGTATAACGGTAGCGGGAGCGGTGGCGAGCAACCTTGTAAACTACAGCTTTGATGTTACGGATGTGGGTACCACAAGACCTACCACCCGTTCCATAGCTATGGAGAAAATAAATGAAGCCTTTGGCATTTCTCACCAAATGGCAGTTATTATCCCGGGAAAGGAATACGACACTCAAAGAGCCATTATAAATAAGGTCTCAAGCCTTGACCATATTACAGATGCCTTGGGTCTTGCCAACACCGAGGCAAAAAAGGGCAGATACATATCCGAAAAACTTAATGCAAGAGAATTTTCTGATATGATGGATATGGACTATTCCGCATGCAAGACACTCTACAGAGCCTACGGCGTTGATAACGACCAGTACAATGCCATATTCAGCGACGTGGATGAGTACAGAGTGACGGTAATAGATATGATAAAGTTTATACACGAGCAGATGGACTACGGTGTTATAAACTTAAACGAAGAGGATGAAGAAGAGCTGAACGACAGCTACAACGACCTTTTGGATGGTCAAAAACAGTTGGAAGGGGGAAATTGGTCAAGAATAGTATTCATATATGATACAAAGGTGGAATCGGAGGAGTCCTCACAGCTTTTGGAACAGGTGCATGAGATAGTGCGTGCCTATTACCCCGATGCCCTTGTATCTTCCAATATTACAAGTGCCACGGACTTGAAGGCATCTTTTTCCAACGATAATATAGCTATATCCGTTATAACGGCTTTGGCAGTGCTTATAATACTGATGTTTACATTTAAGTCCATAGCTTTACCCGCAGTGCTTGTGGCGACTATACAGGCAAGTATATGGATAAACTTTTCCACACCCTATGTACTGGGACAGTCCTTGTACTTTATAGGCTACCTTGTGGTAAGTTCCATACAGATGGGTGCTACCATAGACTACGCCATAGTGGTCACAAACAGGTATGTGGAGTTGAGGGAAAGAATGACACCCGTTCAGGCTGCGGTGACTGCCCTTGAACAAAGCTTTTCAACTATACTTACCTCGGGCTCCATACTGTCTTTGATAGGCTTTGTAATGGGTATAGTATGCACAAGTTACATAATATCGGGTCTCGGTATTTGTTTGGGAAGAGGTACGGCTATATCCATACTTCTTGTTATGTTGGTATTGCCACAACTTTTAGTGCTTTTCGACCCCTTGATACAAAAGTCTTTCTTTAATATAAACACCAACATTAAAGAAAGGCTGGGTTACAGAGAAAGAGAGGGTCTTATGAAGGTAAACGGCAAAGTGAAGGGCTATGTTTGCGGCTATATCGACGGAGAGTTTAAGGGAAGCATAAGAGGAAGTATGAATGCAAGAATAAAGAGCACGGACGAGGCTGAAAATACAGAGGCGAATGAAAATGAGAGTTAAGAGAATATTGTATTTTTTATTGGCACTGGCCTTTTCCTTAAATTCCGTTACCTTCGTAACGGGTGATAGTGTAAAGACCGTGCTTTCCACCCCCGCAGACCTAAAGGCATTCACATCGGGGTGTATAACGGATGCCTACTCTATGGGCAGGGAATTTATACTTTTAAACGATATCGATATGGAGGGGGAGGAGTTTAAACCTGCCTCCCTCTTCTGCGGAAGATTTAACGGCAACGGCCACAGCATTAAAAATATCAAGTTTAAGACCGAGGGCGAAGATATAGGCTTGTTTTTAAAGGTCTCGGAAGGTGCGGTAGTTGAAAATCTTACGGTAGAGTGCGATTTTACCGCAGAGGAGGCTGCAAAAGACTCTACGGGCATAGACCTTAAGACCGTTGTGGATAAAATAAGCAAAGAAGCGGGCTACAAAAATGAATTTGACGATGACGCTTCCGTTATAAACGGTACCGTAGGAGCCATAGCCGCCGTAAATGAAGGCAAAATATTAAAATGCACTTCAAAAGGGAATATTACGGGTGTTAAGGCTGTGGGAGGTATGGTAGGTACCAACAAAATAACGGGCCTTATAGAAGACGGTACCAACGAAGCCGAGGCTACGGGCACAAGTATGGTAGGCGGTATCGTGGGAAAAAACTTGGGTCGTATAAGAAGTTGTAAAAACAAGGGGGATATAAGCAAGGAAACGGGAGAAGACGGAGCCAATATAGGCGGTATTGCGGGCTATTCCGACGGTGTGTGTGAGAACTGTGAAAACCACGGCAGTGTAGGCTGTAAAGGCTTTGGTGTGAATATAGGCGGTATTTGCGGTAAACACAGCGGTAGCATAGAAGAGTGCCTGAATTACGGTGCTGTTTACGGCAGTAAAAACACGGCGGGTATCGTAGGTATGTTTATACCCTACACCGACTCGGATACCGTAACGGAGCAGATAAAAGAAGATTTTCGCACGGAAAGAGACAAAATAAAAGATGATCTCGACGAGTTTGAAGATGATCTTAAAGACCGTCTTGACGATATTTTAGACGGCAGAGGTCTTTTTGGAGACTTGTTTGAAGACGAGGACGGGAACCCCGGGCTTTTGGCGGCAGACGGCCCCTTGGCGGAAAACAATACAAAACTTACAAACTCCATTGTAGATGCCATAAATGCAGCCTCCGACAGGGCAGATAAAAATTCCGAGGAATTGCGTTCGGCTACAGACTCTTTGTCAAGGTCTGCAGATAAAATATCCGACTCCGCCGCCTCTATATCAAACAGTATAGACTCTGCCGTAAAGAGTGGAAATGAAAATGCCTCAAGGATAGCCGATTCCGTAGACAGGGCTGTAGATGATGCGGGCAATGTATCCAACAAGATGGCAGACTCTGTGGATAGGGCTGTGGATAATGCAGACAACACGGCAAACAGAATGGCTGATTCCGTAGACTCTGCCGTGGATAATGTAAATGACGTATCCTCAAGGGTGGCAGATAATATCGACTCTGCGGTGGATAACGCAAAAGATGTGTCAAACAGGCTTGCGGATAATGTAGACTCTGCCACCGAAAATACCAATACCGCAGTAAACAAAATAACCGACAGCGCCGTGGAGCTTTCGGAGTCTACAAGAAAGGATCTTGAACGCCTTAACTCTGCCGTAACCGATACGGTATATGAGATGAAGGATACTTTAAACGAATCCACAAGCCTCATAAGAGAAATGGAAGATCTTATGGATGATATATCCTATGCCGTAGACAGTGGTGCCGAGGATAGAAACAGACTTATAAACGAGGCTATAAGTAGGCTCGATAACTTTAACACCGATTCCTTGGATAAACTTTTGAATAAGCTTACGGATACGGTAGAGAGGATAACAACTGCCATAGAGAAGGTGAAAGGAGAGTTGGGAGATAATGCCGCAGCCCTTTCAAAAGCCATTATAACACCTCTTGAGATATTGAGAAAGTCTATGGAGGAAACGGTAAATACCGTAAAAGCTGAAAAAGAAAAAATAGCAGCCATAAAAGAAAGGCTGAGAAAAATGCTCCTGCCGGAAAGCAATACATCCTCATCTTCATCGGGCAGTCAAAATACAGCTTTTTTTGATCCTTTCTCTCTCTTTGAGACTACCGTCTATGCGGCGGAAAAGGAAGAAGATAACGATGTAAAGACGGTGATAGAAGAGGTCATAGACGGAAAGAGCCTTGAAGATGCTATAAGAGATGTTGTAAATATAGATATACTTCTTGACAGGCAAATAGGGGGCGAAAAAGCGGATAATGCCCTTGTAAAGTACAGCTGTAACAAAGGAAGTGTATATGCCGATAAAAACAGCGGCGGTATAGTGGGCTTTATGGGTATGGAATCCCTTTTTAAAGAAGGGGAAGAACTGGTATTTTACGACGGTACCCCCGTAAGTGAGGGCATGGAGATAAAGGCTGTTGTAAACGGCTGTATAAATACGGGCACTGTAGAAGCCAAAAAGGAATGTGCAGGCGGTATTGCGGGAAACTGCGATATGGGCATTATTAAAAATTGCCTGGATAACGGCAAGGAGAGTGTAACGGATTCGGGTATGTGCGGAGGCATAGTGGGAAAAGGTACGGCAGATATCACCCTTTGCATAGCCATATCCGAGCTTAGCGGAAAAACCGATGTGGGAGGCATAGCGGGAAAGGGTAAAAATATCTCCCTTTGCTACAGCCTACCGAGTCTTGTAAATAACCCCGAAAGAGTGGGGGCAATAGCGGGAAGTGCCGATGGAGACGTTTTAAACAACTACTATATAGACGAAGGTCTTGGAGGCATTTCGGGGGCGGGCTACGGAAAGAGTGCAGAGCCCCTGGCACCTGCGGAAATGACGGGGCAGGGCACACTTCCTCCCAAAATGCAGGGCTTTACCCCGGAACAGTGGTATATGGAGCCTAATGACACCTATCTGCCACAGCTGAGATACTTGGCGAATAATGATGCTAAATATATAGGGGCATTTTTGAAGGACACCTCCGACAACATGGCGGTATTCCACTTTAAAGCCACCTTTGTGGCTGAGGGTAGAGAAATAGCCGTAGTAAATAAGGAATACGGGCAGTACCTTGAACAATCGGAGATACCTAAGCTTGATATGAGAAACGGTTATACTCCCCATTGGGACAGGGACACCTCAAAACCTATATTGAGAAACGTAGTGTTTACGGCAGTTTACGACGATGCCACCACCACCGTATCCTCCGAGGAAAATCCCCCCGTTATGCTTGTGGAAGGTAATTTTTCCGATAATACAAGGCTTACTTATACCGAGGCGGTAATAGATAAAAAATTTGCGGGCTATAAAAAGGGCAGAGCCTACGATTTTACAATAACACCTTGGAACAATACCATAGGCGATATAAAAGTACATATAAAGGCAGAGAAAAAATACAATGCCATAGGCATTACCGAAAACGGAAAAGAAAAAGTTCTTTCCGCCAAAAGAGACGGTAACTATCTGGTGTTTTCTCTTTCCGAACCGCAAAAATTCATACTTTTGCAAAAGCCTTTGGATATAGGAAAAATACTTATTCCCGCAGCAGGTTCCGTAGCGGGAGCTCTACTCCTTTTCATAATCGTGAAACTTCTTACCAAAAAAAGACGACAACTCTACGAAAAGGAAGAACGGGAAAAGGAAGAAAAGGAAAAAGAAGGCATAAATTTTGAAGACGAAGAGATAAAAGAAGAGGGGGAAAGCTCCCCTAAACCTCCCGAGGAAAAAGCCTCCGAAAATACCGATAAGGAAGAAACGGTAAACTTAAAAGAAGAGGAACCTCCCGAGGAGGACGAGGATCTTGATTTTATGATGTAAAGATACGGGGGTGTAAAATATTACACCCTACGGTAAAAATGAAATTTTTGCCGATGAACAGCCGTTTTGCACGTGCCTCTTTAGGGAGGCGAAAGCACTTTTGGCTACGCCAAAACCAAATCCTGAAACAGGTTTTCGCTAAATTGATTACATTGCCCTGAAAGGGGAGCTGTCGGCATTAGCCGACCGAGAGGTTCCTTTTCCGAGACAGTAAAAGTAGTGTACAACCTCAAATACAAATTTGTTGACCCAAATCAATTTTTAGCTAAAGCGAAAAAATTGATTTTTCCGGCTATCGTTTTAGTAATTACAAATTTGTCGTTATGGTGGTACCTCTCCGTCAGCTAAAGCTGCCACCTCTCCTTTCAGGGGAGGTTTTTTTTGTTACCTCTCGTTTTTATTTTATTGCTTACTTTCTTGTGGCTACAATGTACACTTGCCATATTCATCTCCTAAACCCCACCGACACCTATGCCTCCCCTGAAAGGGGAGGTGGCACAGCGGAGCTGTGACGGAGAGGTACCCACCCCGGGAGGGGGAGAAAGCCCATAGGGCTGACGGTGGAACGACCAATACCTGTGCTTGCAAAAATACTCGTACCACTCGAAACCTCTACGTTAGCCTTCTGCTACACCCCTACACATCAGCTGTTGCTGTTCGGAGGAGGCTTTGTTGCAGTTGTGGTTATTACGAAGTAATTGTTTTCCGGGTTTTTTATCTCATTTGAAAGCCTTTTATACACACGGTATCTGCCCCTATATACAAAATAGTAATAGTGGTCTCCGTTCCAATGAAAGGTAGGATATTCCGCTTCGTGCTCCGATTCTTCATAATATTGTTTCGCTTTGTTTTCAAAATCTTTGCTTACAATTTCGGGCGAGTCTAATTTTTCGGCGCTATCGATCAAGTCTTTGATAACGCTGATAGCTTCTTCAACTTCCCATAAATCAAATACTTTTTCTGTATCTTGAATATAGTCATCCGTATCGGGTCTTGCCTGTAATTCTTTGTATTCCGCTTTGTATTCGTCTAATATTTTGGTAAAAATTTCATTATACTTTTCTTGCAGATCCATTTAAACATCTCTCTTTTCATAACAGTTTCAAATAAAGGGTACCTCTAAAAAGTGCTATTGAAGTAAAATTGAGATAGCTTGTTCGAGGACCGGGAAATGGCTCGAAGCCAATGTAGAGCATTGGTGAGAGACATTGACGACTAACCTTTGCAAGATAGCCAATTTTACGATTTAT
>JAFSVK010000085.1 GCA_017444985.1 Bacillota bacterium | reverse complement strand
TCTTCTTGTGATGCAATTTTTTCTTGAAATTATAATTCTTATTCTACCTCATCATTTTTTTGATAATAATTGATTATAAAAATGTAGCTAAAGGATTTCTTTATTTCCTTAACTTAATGACATTGGGTGCCCTTTTGTTAATGAAATGAAGCGATACCATGCAGTATATCATACCGCCTTACCTTCCCTATCCTTTGAAAAGAATATCAAAAGTACACCCTCTTTGACACTAACGGACATTTCTCCCCCCAAGCAAACATTGCTCACACCTCTTGAGGAGGCTATATCCATATCAAAGTCGGTGATCTCATACTCCAAATTCTTGGTGGTAACGGACTTTACTTTTTCCGTAAGGGGTATGAGAGAAACGGTCTCGTTTTTTTCTCTGTTTGAAACGAAGATGTTATCGGTGATCGTAACGGTATTGTACTTGTCTTTTATGCAAGCTTTTATACCCAGCTTAAGGCACTTATAGAGAAGATTTATATTTGTTCTGGTGTGATCGAGTCTTTCTCCCGTTAAAGCTAAAAGGCACAGTTCTTCGCACTTTTCCTCCGCCAAAAGTTCTATGGCATATTCCGTATCCGTAAGATCTTTTTTTTCGGGAAGTTTTATAAGAACGACCCCCTCTTTTTCAAAAAAAGCTATGTCTTCTTTTGAGGCGGAGTCAAGATCTCCCACTATAATATCGGGCTTTACCCCTGCCCTTATGCAGTGCCTCACACCACCGTCACAGGCAACAATAAAGCGATGGCTGTAATTTTTAAGGCTCTGCACATCTTCCATATTTCCGTTGCCTACTATAACAGCCCGGCTCTTACTTTTTGTCATATTCTTCCATAACAGACTTAAAATATCTTACTTGCTGTCCTATATCTCTTTTTCCCAGTATGGCAGAGCCCGCAACTATAACATTTGCTCCCGCCTCCAAGGGCTTTTTTAAGTTTTCGGCATTTATACCGCCGTCTATTTCAATATCGTAATTTAAGCCGTTTTCTTTTTTGTAACTATAAAGGCCTCTTACATTTTCCAAAGTTTCCTCTATGAAGCTCTGACCTCCAAACCCCGGCTCAACGCTCATTACAAGTACCATATCCACCTTATTGAGGTAGGGTATGATATCCTTCCAGTTTGTTTTGGGCTTTATCGTAAGAGCATTTTTCTTTCCCAAAGTTTTTATTTTTTCAAGAGTACTGTCTATTTCGTCACAAGCCTCATAGTGTATGTTTATAATATCCGCTCCCGCAGCCGCAAAGGCTTCTATGTACCTTTGAGGCTGTGTTATCATAAGGTGCACATCAAGTACAAGCTCCGTAAACTTTCTTATACTTTTTACCACAGGCACACCTATGGATATATTAGGCACAAAAATGCCGTCCATAACATCTATGTGCAAATATTCGGCTCCGTTTTCTTCCAATATCCTTATCTGACGCCCCATATCGGTAAAGTCTGCCGACAAAAGGGAGGGTGAGAGTATATACATATTATCTTTGTCTTAACTCCTCGCATATTTTTTTATATCTTTCATATCGTTCTTCGGATATTATACCGCCTACATTTTCTTTTACCTCGCATCCGGGTTCCGATAAGTGCAGGCAATCTCCGAAATAACATTTTCCCAAAAACTCCTTAAACTCGGGAAAATATTTTTCAAGTTCCTTTTCCCCCATGCCCTCAAGAGAAAAGGAAGTAAACCCCGGGGAATCTGCCACAAAGGTATCATCCCCCAAATATATAAGCTCCACCTGTCTTGTGGTGTGCTTGCCCCTTTCTATTTTTTTGCTTATTTCTCCGGTTTGCCTTTGAAGGTGGGGGGCTATCTTGTTTATGATACTTGACTTTCCCACACCACTGGGACCTGCAAAAACCACTTTTTTGCCTTTTATGGCTTTTTTTAAATCTTCTATACCCTCATCGGTGTAAGTGGAAACAAAAAAGACTTTGCACACATTTTTATATATTTTTGCTATTTTTTCCCTTAAGGACTTTTCGCCTATATCGCACTTGTTTATGCAAATAAAGACCTCGGGTATATTTCTTTTTATACCGTCTATCAAAAATCTGTCAAGAAGGTCGAAATTTATATCGGGGCTTTTGGCGGCAAATGTTATTATGGCGGTGTCTATATTGCTTACCCTTGGCCTTAAAAGTATGTTTTTGCGTTCTTCTATACTTTCTATAACGGCTTTTTTCTTTTTTTCGTCGGTAACAAGCAATACCGCCTCATCTCCCACGGTAGGGGTAAGAGCATTTTTTCTGAACTTACCCCTTGCCTTACAATCGTAGAGAGCATCTTCACATTCCACATAGTAGCTGCCGCCTATACCCTTAACTATAGTTCCTTTTTTTTCGCAATAATCACTCATCTATTTCCTGTCCCAAAGGTGCCACCGTTTCTTCGTGTATGATCTCTCTTGTAACGGGCTCTGTGGGTACTTCGGTCTCGGCGGGAGTTTCCTTGCCCTTATCCTTTGCATCGGGATCGGGCTCTACATCGGTACCCTTATCCTTTGCTTCGGGATCCGCCTCTGTTTCCTCCTGAGCCTTGGTCTCCACATTCTGTACGGGCTCTACATATCTTCTTGTGGTAACTTCGGGCTTTATCTCTATATCCACCACGGGATCCAAAGTAGTAACCTCTACTTTAAAGTCTGTGCTGTTGGGATTTTTGCCTAAACTTACAACTATCTGTACATTGCTTCCCGTAGTTTTCTGTTCATTTGCCGCTACGCCCTGGCTTATAACTATACCCGATTCAACGGTAGAACTGTACTCTTTTATAACATAGGGTATAAAGCCAAGATCCTGAAGCATTTCCTTTGCAACTTCCTCGGTCTGACCCGATACATCGGGAACTGCCCTCATCTCGTCTTTTTTACCCTGACTTATTTTAACGTCTATGACGGAATTTGCCGCTACAAGCTCGCCTGCCGCAGGGTCTTGGCTTACGATACTGCCAAAGGCATAGTCGCTGTGCACATACTCGCTTACTCTTACGGTAAGGTCGCTTTCTGCCGCCAAGGCATCCGCCTCATTTTTGGTCAAGCCTTCAAAATCAGGTACTTCAAGCATATTTGTACCCGTAGACACATAGAGTGTTATTTGGGAGTCCTTTTTAACTCTTTCTCCGGGAGCGGGGGACTGCTTAAATACGCTTTCAACAGGTACATTTTCACTGCTGCCGTTACTTCTTTCCACCAAAAGTCCCCTTGACGAAGCATCTCTGTTTGCCTCTTCAAAAGTCATATTGACATAGTTGGGAAGTTTTACCGTATCCTCGTAGAGGGTATTGTATATAAACATACCCGCAAAGGCTATAACGCCCACTACCACAGCCGCAAGTATAACAGCTGTTATGATAGGCACAAGTACAGAGCCCTTTTGCTTTTTCTTACTGTTTTTATTTATTTTCTTAACGTCCTTTTTCCCCATTACAACAGTTCCTCCACCATTTTCCGATGAGACCTTCCCCGTATTTTCTATCCTGTCATCATACTTACGGTCCACATCACTGGTATCGTTTATACTCATGCCTATAGCCCTTTTAAGGTCGTCCTCAAGAGCCTTGGCACTTTGATATCTGTTCCTTACATCCTTATTTGTTGCCTTGTTTATAATAGCTACAAGAGCCTTTGACACATTGGGATTTTTCTTTTTAATGTCGGGCAGAGGCTCCTTTAAGTGCTTCATGGCAAGGGCTACGGGTGTCTCTCCGTCAAAAGGAAGCTCTCCCGTTACCATTTCGTAAAGCACTATACCCAAAGAGTATATATCGCTTCTGTTATCTACCTTTTCACCCTTTGCCTGCTCGGGAGAAAAATAGTGTACGGAGCCCATATAGTCCACGGGACCCGTGGCAGAGCTTGCCGCCTTTGCAATACCGAAGTCCGTTACCTTTATCATACCGTCTTTTCCCGAACGGGTTATAAGTATGTTTTCGGGCTTTATATCCCTGTGTACTATACCGTGGGAATGCGCTTCTCTTAAGGCTGAGGCTATCTGTATACCAATTTCCGCCGCCTCTCTTACACCGAAGGGTGCCTTGCTTCTTATAAGGTCTTTAAGGGTAAAGCCGTCTATATACTCCATTACGATATAGTAGGTGTTACCTTCATTTCCTACATCATAGGCATTTACGATATTGGCATTTGAAAGCTTAGCCGCCGCTCTTGCCTCTCTGACAAAACGCTTTATAAACTCTTCATCGCCTATAAAATCTTCCCTGAGGACCTTGAATGTTACCTCTCTTTCAAGCTTTTCGTCCATAGCCTTATAGACTATAGCCATACCGCCCTCGCCTATTTTTTCTATTATCCTGTATCTTTTATTTATAACGGAACCCTTTTCAAGCATGCGCATTCTCACCTCCTTCTATGATGATCAAAACTACGGTAATGTTATCGTAACCGCCCTTTTCGTTGGCGGAATTTATAAGAGAGTTTACCTTTTCTTCTATGTTGAGGTCTTCTCTTTTAAGTATGCTTTCTATTTCGTTGTCCTCAAGCATACCCGTAAGACCGTCTGTACACATAAGGAGCATATCCCCGTATCTTATAGGCACTATAAGACCGTCGGAGATAACATTGCTGTCTGTACCCAATGCCCTTGTTATAACATTTCTTTGGGGGTGATTTCTGGCTTCCTCGGGGGTTATTTTACCTGCCTTCACCATTTCAGCCACATAGGAGTGGTCGGTAGTCACCTGTGAGAACTTACCCTTTGAGAGCTTATACACTCTGGAATCACCTATGTGAGCCACATAGGCAAAATCACCGCTTACGGTGCAGCCTATAAAGGTGGAGCCCATGTTGTAGTAATCTCCCGGGTTTTCGCTCATGCCGTGTACCACCGTATTTGAGTAGTTTATACCGCTTATGAGCACATCAAGTATCTCGTTGGTATCGGACCTTCCGTTTACATACTCCACAAAGCTTTCCACCGCAAATTTACTTGCTACATCTCCCGCTTTATGGCCACCCATACCGTCTGCTATAATATATAGATTTTTAAGACAGCCTACAGGCTCATTTGAAACATAATAAAAATCTTCGTTTCTTTCTCGACTTTTACCTATATCGCTTTTTCCAAAGCCTAACATAAACTAACACCTCTTATACTTTTTTCTCAGCTGTCCGCAGGCAGCGTTTATGTCACTTCCCAATTTTCTTCTTACCGTGGTCTCTATACCCTTTTGTGTAAGTACGGAGGCAAATTCCTGAATATTACGCTCCTCCGCTCTTATAAAGTCATTTTCCTTTACATCGTTTACGGGTATAAGGTTTACATGACAGAGAGTGCCTTTAAGCCTTGCCGAAAGTTCCAAGGCATTTTCCTTGCTGTCGTTTACGCCTTTTATAAGAGCGTACTCGTAGGTCACCCTTCTCCCCGTAGCCTTTGAGTAATTTACCGCCGCTTTAACGATACTCTCCAAAGGATATTTATTTGCTACTGGCATTGTCTTTTTTCTAATATCATCATTCGGAGCATGAAGAGATATTGCCAATGTAAGCTGTAACTTAAGCTTTGACAACTCTTCTATTTTTTCCGTCAATCCGCAGGTGGACAATGTTATATGCCTCATACCCAGTCCCATACCCTCGGGATGATTTATAATATATAAAAATTTAACTACGTTTTCAAAGTTATCAAGAGGCTCTCCGCTTCCCATTAAAACAATACTGTGTATGTTTTCCCCACTGTCTTTTTTAATGGTGTATACCTGGTTTAAAATTTCGGAGGCACTCAAATTTCTTTCAAGACCGTCAAGAGTGGAAGCACAGAATTTACAACCCATCCTGCAGCCTGCCTGTGTGGATATACACAGGGCACAACCATAGGAATATTTCATAAGTACACTCTCTATAAGTATACCATCTCCTATGTCAAAAAGATACTTTACCGTACCGTCTTTTGAAACAAGCTTTTCCACTATATCAAGCTTTGAAATATAATATTTTTCGCCTATCTTTTCTCTTAAAGCTTGTGGGATATTTTTAAACTCCTCAAAGCTTTCCGCACCCTTTTGGTGCAACCATGAAAATATCTGTTTTGCTCTGAAGGGCTTTTCTCCCAGCTCCTCTACGGCTAACTTTAACTCATCTAAAGTCAGGTCTCTCAGGTCTGTTTTTGACATATCACACTCTCCTAAAACATGCAACAAAAAAACCGTCTGTGCCGTAGTCTTGAGGAAGAACTTCTATATAGCCCTTTTCCAAGGTGTCGCTTTTTATATCCAATGTTATGGGTTCAAACTCAAAATCAAAATTTTCCGCAAACCAAAGGGCATTTTCAATGTTTTCTTTTTGAGATACGGTACAGGTGGAGTACACCAGCCTTCCACCCTTTTTTACAAGCTTCGAAGCATTTTTAAGTATGTCTTTCTGTAAAAGAGCCGTATCTTCTATGTCTTTAAGAGTTTTGTTATACTTTATATCCGGTTTCTTTCTGACCATACCCAGCCCCGAACAAGGAGCATCCACAAGGACAAAGTCCGCTTTTATGTCCGCTTCCTCTTCCAAAGCCGATTTTTTTTGCGCCTTTATTATATCTATGCCCAGCCTTTTAGCGCCCTTTTCTATAAGCTCCACCTTATGTTCGTATATATCTCTTGAATAGATAACACCCTTATTTTCCATAGCCTCTGCCATGGCAAAACTTTTTCCTCCGGGGGCTGCGCAACAATCCACCACGGTAGAGCCTGCGGTGGGAGAGAGCACCTTTACGCTTATGAGGGAACTTTCATCCATAATATGAAAAAATCCCTCGTTAAACGCGGGAGACTCGGCAATATTCCCCGTTTTTGACAAACTCAAGCTATCCTCAAACAAAGCCCCTTCTTTTACATTCATACCCTCCGACAAAAGTTGTGAGGTGAGCTTTTCTTTGGTTATTTTAAGAGTGTTGACCTTCGCCGTGATAACGGGAGGCTTTATATTCTCCTCGCACATACGGCAAAGTCTTTGTTTGTCCATGCTTTCAAGCCAATATTCCAACATCCACTTAGGATAGGAATATTTTACGGATAAATATTCTGTAAAATTTTTATCTTTATCGGGATATATGATATTCCCTTTATTTCTGTCTATATTTCTCAAAAGACCGTTTACAAAGGCAGAAAGTCCCGCAAAATGTCTTTTCTTTGCAAGCTTTACCGCCTCATTGCAAACTGCCGATGAAGGTATATTATCTAAAAATATAAGCTGATAGACCCCTATTCTTATATTGTTTAATATAAAAGGTCTCATCTTTTTTGTGGGAGTCTTTGAGAAAGAGTTTATGATATAGTCTATATGTATAATATTTCTCAAAGTACCGTTTACAAGCTCTGTAACAAAAGCTCTGCCCTCATTTGAAAGCTCGGGGTGCTTTGAAAGAGTTTTCTGCAATATTATGTTATTGTATGCTTTTTCGGAAAATATATCCGTAAGTATAAATACCGCAATCTCTCTCTCGTTCATATTTACCTCACTTTGAACAAAGGGCAACTATTCTGCTTGTACCAAGCCTATCCGCTCCCAAAGCTATGAATTTGCGAGCATCTTCCAAGGTCTTTATGCCTCCCGCAGCCTTTACCTTTACATTTTCCCCCACATTTTTCTTCATAAGCGCCACATCATCGTTTGTTGCGCCTCCACTGCCGAAGCCCGTGCTGCTTTTTATGAAATCGGCTCCCGAAAGGGTAACGATTTCGCACATTTTCAGCTTTTCATACTCCGTAAGGGCACAGCACTCTATAATGACCTTAAGTATGTTTTTGCCGCATATATTTTTGATGCTTCTTATTTCTTCAAGAACAGCCTCATATCTTTGTTCTTTCACCGCACCTATGTTTATGACCATATCTATCTCGTCCGCCCCTTCTCTAAGGGCGATCTCGGTCTCAAAGCACTTTGCGGCGGTGGTGTTGTAGCCGTTGGGAAAGCCTATAACGGTGCATACTTTAACCTTGCCCTCCGTATAGGCTGCTGCCCGTCCCACAAAGGAAGGGGGTATACATATACTTGCCGTACTGTATTTTATGCCCTCATCCGCTATCTTTTTAATATCTTCCCAAGTTGCGGAGGGTGAAAGCAAGGTATGATCTGTTTTTGACAATATATCCCTCATATCTGTCTTCTGCCCTCCAACGCCCTTGAAAGGGTTATCTGGTCTACAAATTCTATATCGCTTCCCATAGGTACACCGTGGGCTATCCTGCTTACCACAATACCCATAGGCTTTAAAAGTCTTGATATGTATACTGCCGTTGCCTCCCCCTCCACGGTGGGATTTGTGGCAAGTATAACTTCTTTTATATCATCGTTTATTCTTGCAAGAAGCTCTTTTATTTTTATATCCTCGGGACCTATATCCCTCATAGGCGACATTGCACCGTGGAGAATGTGGTACAAACCTTTATACTCTCCCGTTTTTTCATAAGCCGCCATATCTCTGGGAGACTCCACCACCATTACCGTAGAAGAGTCTCTCGAGGGATTTGAACATATATCGCAAAGCTCATTGTCCGTTAAATTGCAACACTTTGCACAAAATCTTACTTCTTGCTTTGCGTTTAGTATACTTTGAGCAAAAGCCTTTGCCTCATCCTCGGGCATATTTATAACATGAAAGGCAAGCCTTTGAGCAGACTTTCCTCCTATACCCGGTAGTCTTGCAAAATGCTGTATGAGATTATTTACAGAATTACCGTAATAATTCATTCTTCTTACCTTCTGTCAAATTAGAATAAACCGCTTAAACCGCCGCCAAGGCCCGTAATACCGCCCATAGCCTCTGCGGTAGCCTCATCCGCCTGCCTGAAAGCCTCGTTTACGGCTGTCATTATAAGGTCTTGAAGCATTTCTATATCATCGGGGTCTACTACCTCGGGCTTTATCTCAATATCCGTTATCTGTTTTTTACCCGAAACTTTTACCTTTACGGCACCGCCTCCGCTGGTAGCCTCATACTCTCTTGTTTCAAGCTCAGCCTGTGTCTGCTCCATTTGCTTTTGCATCTTCTGAGCCTGTTTCATAAGATTATTCATATTCATGCCGCCGAAGCCGCCGTTAAAACCCTTTGCCATTATATATATCCTCCTTGTGTATAAACATACTGTTCCATTTTACTATATTTTTACATTTTAATCAAGCTTTTATGTGAAAATTCTACTGTTTTAAAAAATTTTACTTTCAGCCCTCAAACTGTGCAAACTCGGATATCGCCTCAAAGCTTTCCTGTGTTATGCCCTTTACGGTAGGGTCCTCGCCACCGTATATGCCTATGTTTATTTGCTGATAGTTAGGCTCTGTCATTACTTTTATATCAAACTCTTTTGAAAAGTACTTTGCCAATGCCTGCTTTAATATCTCCTGTTTGGTCTCTATGTGATAAAGGTAGGCATTCGTTTTGCAAACAAGAGTTAAAAATCCGTCGTTCAGGTAGCCCGGAGCCGTGTATTTTTCAAGTATGGGTCTTAAAAAATTATCCTTTACCGTAGAGGCAAATCCTTTCCACTTATCCGTAACCTCTTTAATGTCCTCGGGAAGTGCTTTTTCTACGGGCTTTGCCGTTGGTGTGTTTTCTTCCTCTTGGGTTTCCTCTGTTTTTTGAGGCAGTAGACTTACACCCTTTGCTATCTTTTTTTCAATGTTATCTATCCTCTTAGATATTTCGCCGAATGAAAAAGAAGATACGGGATTACAAGCCTTTATACACTCCACCTCCAGCAAAAGCCTAGGCTCCGAGCTGTATTTTACGGCATTGGAAAGGTCTGTAAACTTTCCTATAAGGGACACCACATAGTTAAAACCCAACTCCCTGCCCTGTTTTATAAGCTTTTCCACATATTCTTCCGAATAATCCAGTACAGAGTCATAGCTTTTAAGTGAAACCGCCAAAAGAAGGTTTCTGAGATGGGCTATAATATCCGATATAAACTGCAAAAGATCTCTTCCCATAGCGCAGACATCATCTATTATTTTAAGGCACTTGTCGCAGTCCGCACCGTTTATGCCGTCTATAATGTCAAAGAGTATGTTCCTGTCTACAGAACCCACAACTCTTCTTACATCGTCTGCCGTTATACTGCCCTCGTTGTAGAAGCTTAAGCACTGATCCAAAACACTCAAGGCATCTCTCATGGCGCCGTCCGAGATCTCGGCTATGTATTCAAGGGCATCCTTATCTATGTTTTTACCCTCTTTTTCCATATACTCCCCAAGTACATCCGTCATTTCCTTGTGGGATATTCTGTGAAAATCAAACCTTTGGCACCTTGAAAGTATGGTTTTGGGTATTCTTTGAGGGTCGGTGGTGGCAAGTATGAATATGATATACTCGGGGGGCTCTTCAAGGGTCTTAAGAAGAGCGTTAAATGCCGCCACGGACAGCATGTGTACCTCGTCTATGATATACACCTTGTACTTGCCCTCTGTGGGAGGATATTTTACCTCCTCCGTAATTTCTCTGGCATTGTCTACGGAGTTGTTACTTGCCGCATCTATCTCCATAACATTCATATTTCTGTTTTCGGATATGGCAAGACAGGAGGGACAGGCATTACAAGGCTTTTGCCCCTCACCCGTACAATTTACAGCCCTTGAAAGTATTTTTGCGGTACTGGTCTTACCCGTACCCCTTGTACCGCAAAAAAGATAGGCGTGGTTTATTCTGCCTGTTGCTATTTGGTTTTTAAGTGTTTTTATAATATGTTCCTGGCCTATAACATCCTCAAAATTTTGAGGCCTCAGCCTTCTGTAAAGTGCCTGATAAGACATAAAAAACTCCTTTAGAGGCTCTGTATTGTAGCTTCTTTAATGTTTCTGACCGCAAAAAACATATATATGCTTCCCAAAAAGCTGGATATCAAAAGTCCGCCGTAGGAAAGTGTAAAAGCACCGAAAACCGCAGAAAAGGTATTGCAGTAGAAACTTATTTTCAATATTTTACCAAAGGGAATTCTTTCACCTTTTGTAAATGTATTTATAACATTTCCCACACAGGCTGTAAATACAACATTTACGATATAGCCTACGGTAAGTATGAATATGAACGAGAAAAAGGTGAGTATATTTATGAAACTCTTTAATTTTCCCGAGTCTAAGAAGGCGGAAACTCCCGTTTTATCCATAAAGTTCCCTTCAGCATCCACCGTAGCCTTTACACCCAAGGACAAAAGAACTTTATAAAGTTGTCCCATGGTTATGGCTGTTTCATCTGTGCCGTTTTTAACGTAAAGAGTATCACTGTCTGCCAAAACTTGGGAAGGGAGGTTGGTTTTTTCTTTTTCTACCTCCGTATCCGTGTCCACAAGTATTTTTATACCCGCTGTCTCATCGTAGTAGTCTATTTTTTCACTCATATTGAGCTTGCCCTTTTCAGTCAACTTGAAATCGGGCATATTGCTGTCAAAAAAGGTCTTTAGTCCGCCTTTTGAGTAGAAAGGAGCAACAAAGCATATTGTGGCGATAAGGGCACAAAGTGCCATAAGCAGGCTCACATAGCCGAATGTTGTGCCCTTTGTTACATACACAAGCCTGGGATAGTCCCTAAATCTGTAAAGAGCCGTTCTGAACTGTTCTGTTAATTTCATTTTATTCCTCCGTAAAATCACGCATTTACATACACAATCTTACACATTATAAACCCATAAAATTCTTTTTTCAACATTTTTGTTTTATCGTCAAAGATTTTTAACTATTTTTTTGTGCCTCGTTGAGGTAGAGAAGTATTCTTATTTTAAGTGTCTGTTGTGCCTCTTCACTTAAATATAATACTTCACAGTCTCTTCTTTGCCCTTGTTTTGTTTCCTTGGTTATACCCATATCCATACCCTTTGGAGTTATTTCAAAAAGCTTAAAATCATTTTTTATATTGATATAACCGTCATTTTCCATACCTCTTAAAATGTCTCTTATAACGGGAAACCTACCCTCCTCATCTTCAAACAAGTGTACAAACTCGGTTACCGTTATATTTCCCCTTATCTCTGCTTTGTCGAAAATATCCCTTGTTATAATAAAGTCTCTTCTGTTCTTGCCCTTTGGCTTTTTTTCTTTTTCCTTCTCTGTTACAGTATTTTCCGTTTTCTCTTTTACCGTTTTTTCCGCAGTCGGATGAGCTGAAATATATTCTTTAACACACTCTTCAAAAAGAGCTCCGTATTTTTCGTATTTAAACTCTCCCACTCCCGAAACACTCAAAAACTCCTCTTTTGTTTTCGGGAAGACCTTTGCAATAAGTTTAAGGGTCTTATCCGAAAAAATAATATAGGGCGGGATGTTTTCTTCCAAAGCTCTCTCGCCTCTTACCCTTCGTAACACTTCAAAAAGGTCTTTATCAAAATCACCCTCCGTTACTTTCCGGACTTTCTCCGGCTTTTCTTCGGGTTTTCTCACAAGTATGCTCTCCGTTTTTAATCTCTCTATATCATCTCCCACTTTTACAAGAGGATATTTACCGTGGGTCATCTGTAAAATGTTTTTTTCGCAAAGGGTGGCTATCACCGACCTTATAAGGTTCATATCAGCCTGAGCGCAGCCATAGGTCCTAAGTTCTTGAAAGGAGTTTTCCCTTACTTTAGCGGTATTTTTCCCGTTTAAAACTTCATGCACGGTACTTATACCGTACCTACCTTTCAACTCATAAACACAGTTTACTACCTTTTTGGAAAGCTCCGTAACATCCACAAGTTCCGCTTCTTCGTTACAGTTGCCGCAATTGTGACACTCTTCCTCTGCCTCTTCTCCGAAATAGTTAAGTATGTTTTTTCTCAAACATCCAAGGCTTGTACAGTAGTTTACCATAGCCTCAAGTCTTTCCATATCCCCCTGTTTGAAAAAAGGATCGCCACTGTTTTCAATAAGGAGCTTGTTTATAATAATATCCCCGGGGGAGTACAAAAGTATACACTTTGAGGCATCCCCGTCTCTTCCCGCTCTGCCCGCTTCCTGATAGTAGTTTTCTATACTTTGAGGCATATTGTAGTGTATTACAAACCTTAGGTTGGATTTGTCTATTCCCATACCGAAGGCATTTGTAGCCACGCATATTTTCGCTCTTTCATATATGAAATCTTCTTGATTTTTGTCTCTTTGGGAGGCTGTGAGCCCTGCATGGTATATCGTAACATCAAAACCCTTTTCCTTCAGTTTCTCAAAAACACTTTCAGCATTTTTCCTTGTAGCTGTGTATATTATACCGCACTCGTCCTTAAACTCTTCAAGGTAGCCCATAAGGTTTGCCATCTTATTTGTTCTTCTGTCTACGTAAAAATACAGGTTTTCCCTGTCAAAGCCTTTTATAGTCACGAAGGGGTCTTCAAGTTCCAAATTAAGGGCTATATCATCTCTTACCCTTTGGGTAGCGGTAGCTGTAAAGGCGGATACAACAGGTCTTTTGGGTATAGATGATAAAAAGGAGCTTATGTTTTTGTAGGATGGTCTGAAATCCTGTCCCCACTGACTTATACAGTGAGCCTCATCCACTGCTACTTGAGAAATATCCACAAAATCACATATTTCTCTCATACGTCCCCCTTCAAGTCTTTCGGGAGCCACATATATTATTTTATACTCCCCCGAATATATCCTTTCGTATACCTTGGATACCTGTTTTTCCGTAAGAGAAGAGTTTATATATGCCGCCTTTATACCCATATCGTTAAGGGATTTTACCTGGTCTTTCATAAGGGATATAAGAGGTGATATCACTATGGTGATACCCTCAAGCATAAGTGCGGGAAGCTGATAACAAAGGCTCTTCCCCCCACCTGTAGGCATTACGGAAAGTACATCCCTACCTTGCAATATACTATCTACCACTTCCTTCTGACCTTTTCTGAAGGTCGTATAGCCAAAATATTTTTTTAAATAGTAAAAGGCATCCTGTTCGTATCCACTCAAATCACTGCACCTCTTTGTAAGAATTTATGAATTACGCTTTTTCTTTAGGGAACCTCTAAAAAGTCATAAATCGTAAAATTGGCTATCTTGCAAAGGTTAGTCGTCAATGTCTCTCACCAATGCTCTACATTGGCTTCGAGCCATTTCCTAGTCCTCGAACAAGATATCTCAATTTTACTTCAATAGC
>JAFSVK010000084.1 GCA_017444985.1 Bacillota bacterium | reverse complement strand
TTGTCCGCATCTATCTTTGCGGTTGATGTTCGGGCTTCGCTCGAATGAGGAAAAAATAAAAAAATCGAAACCTTTTCGAATTTTTTATTTTTATACCTTGCAGACGGGCAAGTTGTGCACCCGAAAAAAGTAATCGGGACACCCATAGGGTGGCTTTTGACGATAGTCAAAAGTGCTTTTGCCTCTCTAAAGAGGCGCGCAGAACGGCTGTTTATCGGCAAAAATCTCATTTTTGCCGGGGGTGTGATATTTCACACCCCCCTCGGGTAAAAGTATATTACTGTTATTTTTAGAGGTTCCCTTTAGAAAAAGACGGAATCAAAGCCTGTTGTTTGTATTATATCTCGAACACTTTCACTTACGCCCAACATTTTGAACTTGCTTTTATCCTCCAGTGATTTATACATTATAAGCAGTATACGAAGACCTGCGGAAGATATGTATGACATATCATCAACATGTAATTCTATGGCTTCTATGGGCTGTTGCGCCTCTTGAAATTTTTTCAAAAGTTCGGGGGCTGTAAGGGTATCAAGGCGTCCCGAAATGAAAAGCTGTAAGGTTCCGCCCTGCTGTTTTGTTTGAACGGAGAAGGCTTTATCATTAACCTTTTGACCTTGCCGGGTATTCTTTACGCTCAACTCCCAAAAATACATATTTTCAAACACTTTTCGTACCGATACATCGGCACTGCCCGATACAGAGCCAAACTTTTCGGGAAGGTGATTCGACATCGGTATTTTTTTAAGCTCAAAGCCCATTTTTTCCACAAATGATATTACCTTTTCTTCATCGGCATCAAAAAATACATTATTGCTGAATTTCACATCCGCTGCGGTGGCTGCAGCTTTGCTTGTAACAGCTTCAAACATTGCCGTAAGTCCGGCATCATTATTTAAAGCCGCATGAGCCACATCTCTGTCGCAAAAGGCATAGGCACGGTCTGTAGTGACCCAACTTCCGCCGTATTTTTGTAAAAGGCGGTGTATATTTCCGAAAACTTCCTCAAGCTCGTACTGTGAAAAATACATAAGTAAGCCCTCTGTGGTAATGAGAAGATCATGGTCTTCATCGGTAAATGCCGATTCGAGGGAAGCGTAGTTTGTAGCATCCACAGCTTGATAGGTGATGTTTTTATTACTGCCTATAATACTTTCTACCGCAGGTTTTATATCGTGTATGACTGCGGGAAGGTCAAAACCAAAGTATCTGCGGCCTTGTCCGTACATACGAATACCTCTTGATGTATATCCGCAAGGAAGGTCAACGATCAGACGGTCTTTTCTGCTGTCAATAAGCTTATTTACAGCCCTAAATCTGGATTCTACGAGAATCATGTAGGCGGGAATCAAACGCTTGACATTCTCGGCTATTTCCGGTGGAATATTCTTACCCTCCGTTTGAGAGCCGAAAGGCGGAAAATTAAGAGCCTGCGTCAATTTTTGGGCATCCGCATCCCCCGAGGCGGCTATAAGCTGTGTACAAGATTTTGCTGTATTAAAAACGGGATTTACTGTCTCTCTTATTTTTTAAATATCCATATTTTTACCTCCTTATCAAACACCCACGCTGAACTTATACTCTTTTTTAAATTTACCTTCGTTAAAAGCAAGCACAAGAAAATAACCGTTACACTGTCCCGAACACATAAAACTGTCGCACTTTGAAAGTATATAAAGTGCATAAAAGTAATTTATAGTGGAATCTTCCACCGTAGTATCGTATTTCTCCCCCTTTGCTTTTTTCTTTTCGTATTCATATATAAGTTTTGTATCTTTAAAATCTTTTACGGAAAATCTCTCTTGGGAAACAGCTTTTAATTTATTTCCGTATCTGCTGTACATTTGTTTTAAAATATCACTGTCTTCCGTCGCAAGAAAAATAAGGTCGTATTTTTCTTCCTCCAGCCAACTATCGATCTTGGGTATCATTTCCTCCACTGTTGCCTGTTTTCTTGCCCCCGAAAGCCCTGCAGTTATATAATCGCTGCCTCTTATAAGCACTCCGAGTACCTTTTTACCTTCGAATACAGCATCGAAATATTCATCCATCTCATGTCGAAAACTATCGTTAAGTACATTTTTATCCACAAACGTTTTCTGCGACTGTATAAAATAACTTACAATAGTTTGCTGTGCCATATTATCTACAAAATATATTGTATTAAACTCATTGGCATCTTCTGCCATATTTCCGATATTGAAGTATTTTTCCAGCATTTCACGCTTAAATCTGCCTACCTTGTTTTCACTTAAAACAAGCTTTATTCCGTACCTTTCAAAGGCTGAGGCAAACTTTCCCGCATATTCCAATATTGCACCTATACCGCCTGTTTGTGCCGTCTGAAAGCTGACATATTTTATATCGGCTATTTTTCTGCCGGCAAGCAGGTATTGCAACAAAAACATATTATGGAAAGCGTAAGGTGCCGAAAGGTGGTTAAACCCGCCACCTGTCATACCCGTATTCCATGGCTTTTGTATGTAAAAAACATTTTTATCATCGGGCAAAGTATCCACGATATGTACTTTATCGCTTTTAATAAACCGTAAAGCGGCATCATCTGTAAAATATACCGCATAATCAAGTTCTTTTATAAGCACTTTTGCAAGTACAAGGGTATATTCATTCACTTCTTCACAAGAAAGGGTGTTAAAGCAACGAAACAGGTCTAAAACAAGACTCTCCGTTTCGTTTTCGTCGTAGGTGAGATAATCGGGTATACGCTTTGTATTTTTATATGCGGGAATAACGGGATTCAGTGCCTCATTTTCAATATATACCAAGTCGTAGTCACCGTTTTCCTCATCTTTAACGTGGTATCTCTCTTCCCCCTCTTTCAATGCATCATGAAATATATTTTCGCTGTGTATCAGTGTTTTATATTTATTATCATTCCGTTGTTCTATAATAAACATATATTTTCTCCCTTTTAAAAACGGACCGTTCCCAAATATTCTATAGTATAACATATATAAAGTATATTATCAATATATTTTATACTCTTTTTTCTATATTATAATTTGGTATTTTTATTAAAATACATTTCATATACAAGTTTGTATTTGACACCGATACATAAATGAGAGTATAATCTACGTTAGAATAATAACAATACTTATCACAGGTGACAAAAAATGGAAAGTGATATAAATTTATATAATTGTGTTATAGTTGACCTTGCTTATTATGATAATGAAAAACACATAACGGTTAGTGTCAATACTAAAGATGACGGCTTTGAAATGAGTTGTGAGGTAGACGGTATTGGTTTTTCCCTTTGCGGAGAATACTATTTTGAAACATTTCAATTACTTCGAGATCGTCTT
The DNA here is from genome assembly GCA_017444985.1 of Bacillota bacterium. Taxonomy (GTDB): domain Bacteria; phylum Bacillota; class Clostridia; order Lachnospirales; family CAG-274; genus UBA3680. The sequence goes on along the minus strand of JAFSVK010000084.1, from coordinate 835 downwards.
TTAGAACTTGGATACGGTATAAAATGCAACGGTTCACGTATAAATGCTATACAATCGGGAATGTTTGGATACAGCGAAAAGATATATATCGTGAGTATGGGAAACCAAGCATTAAATAAGGACCTATGCAGTATTTGGGATCATGCCGATATAAAAGATTTCCCATCAACAAAGGAACAGAAAATGTTTGCCGAGCAGTGGTATAAAAGCATAGATAATAAAAACAGATAAAAAAAGACAGATTTTATAGATATCAAAATTTACATAAAAATATAGGAGTATTCTATAATGGAGTGGTTAGCCTTTGTTATCCCCGCTATATTGTTATGGTCTGCTACGGGCTTACTTTACAAAGCAGGTGTTTGCGAAGAAAAGTATGTATGCTTGAAATTTTCAATATGTGTGGGGATAGTTTTTTTTATAATTGCTTTTGCCTACTTATTGATACGAAACGAAAAGTTTACAATATGGGAAAGTGCCGTAAGATATTGGCCTATGACGGCATTCGGTATCGTGTATGCTATAGTCAATACAATATCGTATAATGGCTATGTTTATAACGAGATGTCGGTAGAATCCCCCTTAGAGGGAATCGGTAGCGGTGTATCTACTTTATTTCTTATGGTGACATATCTTTTACTTAACCGAGTTGACTCCGTTATGAAACTTTTGACTCCCTTAAGAACTATGGGTATTGCGGTGATAGTAATAAGTATATTACTCTTGTCCGCTGTCCGTAATAAAGAGAACCGAAACGACCCGAAGTATCAAAAGGCTGCATGGATGCGCCGTGGGCTTGGAACACTGATCTTCCCCATTATTTTTTCCATGGCAG
>JAFSVK010000083.1 GCA_017444985.1 Bacillota bacterium | reverse complement strand
TAAATCGTAAAATTGGCTATCTTGCTCGATTACGTCGTCAATGTCTCTCACCAATGCTCTACATTGGCTTCGAGCCATTTCCTAGTCCTCGAACAAGATATCTCAATTTTACTTCAATAGCACTTTTTAGAGCTCCCCTTTTTTTATTCAAAAATAAGAACCGGACGAAGAAAAAATACCCACGAAGGATACTATATCCCATCGTGGGTATTTCATTAAAGCTGAGCTTTACTTTGAAATTCGGCTACCGACATTCCCGCTTTTTGCGCGGCTTGAGCCAAAGTCAACAAACCTTCCTTTACAAGTTCCGTAAGGGTGTTGAATGCCCCTTTTTCGATACCTTGCTCTATACCTTGTTTAATACCTTGTTCAATGCCTTGTTCTAAAACGTACTCACTGTAATTACACACACCGAACACCTCCGTTTCGTCGTCGCCAAAGTCCATACCGTAGTTGTCTTTTAAAATTTGTTTCTTCTCATTCGTTTTCTTCTTTGATGTGAAGAATACTTCAAGGAAGCCCAACAATTCGTTTTGCTTGTTCTCATCATCACCCAAGCAGATCATTATGCCTTCCATAATATCATAATCGCTTTCGTGAAATTCGGGTTTGCCGAAAACATCTTCCTTAGTTATTTTGTATCTTGAAATAGTATTCTTGTTCTTTTCATTGGGAGTAAAGCATATCCAAATTGAGAAAACTTTCTTTATATCCTGATAGTTGTCCTTTGTAAAGTCTTTATCCTTCTGTGCGGAGATAAGGCGACTGCAGTAATACATGGTCCTTCTGAGCAACGGATATTTTGTGTGGTACTTGTTCTGCGCTTCTATGTTGATTATAAACTCTGCTGTGTCATTTGTCCCCGGGATCACAGCATTGAAAAGCACATCATAAAATGCCGTGCCTTCGGTGGCTGTTTTGTCTTCGGTATTGAGCTGTGTAACATCATCACGATGCACGGGAATATCCGCAACACTTGGCTCGCCCTTTATGAAATTCGTTATTATTTCCTCATCGGTGTAGGTTGAATATTCTTTCAAAGCAAGTCGAAGTATGCGTGCTAATACTTGCTTTTTTGAAAGCAACAATTTGCATACACTGTCAAGCTTTCCCATTTCATCCATTAAAATAAGACCGTCTTCAACACTGCTCATAGCCGTCCCTCCATATCTCTTGGTCATATTGTAGTATAATTCATCTTTTATGTCAAGTTGGTAATTATGAATTTCGTATTGGGTATGGTTAAAGCGGATAAACTGAGGTTATGGCACTTAAAAAAGGACTTTTTCGTTGTTTGAAAAAGTCCTTCTCTCGATGTTTTTAAGTCTTAAAACACTGTAGTGCACCTCTAAAAACTCATAAATCGTAAAATTGGTTATCTTGCCCGAGTACGTCGTCAATGTCTCTCACCAATGCTCTACATTGGCTTCGAGCCATTTCCCAGTCCTCGAACAAGCTATCTCAATTTTACTTCAATAGCACTTTTTAGAGGTACCCTGTATTTATAACCTACTTGTATTATTTCATGGAGTCTACGGAACCCAATACATTTCTTATCTTGCTTTCCACAAGTTCTTGTACCATTGTTCTTGCTACGCCTAAGTAGCCTCTGGGGTCGAAGGCTTCGGGCTTTTCGGCAAAGGACTGTCTTATGCCTGCTGTCATGGCAAGACGGATATCCGTATCCATATTTATTTTACAAACAGCCATACTTGCAGCCTTTCTCAGCATTTCTGCGGGGATACCCTTAGCGCCTTTTATCTGTCCGCCGTATTTGTTGCAAAGGTCTATAACGGCAGGGTCTACGCCCGAGGCACCGTGAAGAACTATGGGGTATTTATCAAAGCCTGCTTTTTCAAGCTTTTCGGATATGGTCTCAAGTCTTTCAAAGTCCAATTTAGCATCGCCTTTGAACTTGTATGCACCGTGGCTTGTACCTATGGCTACAGCCAAGGAGTCAACTCCCGTACGGGTAACAAAGTCAATAGCCTGGTCGGGGTCGGTGTAGCTACCTTGTCCGGCTTCTACCTTTACCTCATCCTCTACGCCCTCAAGCTTTCCAAGCTCTGCCTCTACCACAACACCGTGAGCATGAGCGTATTCCACAACTTCCTTTGTTTTCTTTACATTTTCCTCATACTCGAAGTGAGAGCCGTCAAACATAACGGATGTAAAGCCGTTTTCAATACAAACCTTTACGGTTTCGAGGTCGGGACCGTGGTCAAGGTGAAGAGCGGCATCTACACCTGTTTCATCCAATATAGCCTTTACCATGGCGTGAAGACAACCGGGACCCGCATAATTTAAAGCGCTCTTTGAGGTTTGGAGTATAACTGCGGAATTGCAGGCAGCTGCGCCCCTCAATATTCCCTGAACGATCTCCATATTATTGATATTGAAAGCACCTATGGCATACTTGCCCTCAAAAGCTTTTTTGAACATTTGTTTGCTATCTACCAAAGCCATACATATTCCTCCTTTTGTGTTTGGTTTTGTTTATTGGTTATAAGTATTATAGCACTTTATTAAAAAATTATCAATATAAAAATTTTTTTATTTTGCCTATATCCTCCTTGACGATGGGGTGGGGATGTGTTATCATTATTATATATGAAAAGCAAGAAAATAAATATAATTTTTATAATACTAATATTGATACTTACTGTGGTCTCAGTCTTTGTTGTTTTTAAAAAGATCGGGGAGAAAGATAATTTTTTGCTTTCCTATGTATGGAATGATGATATCTATATATGGGAGAGGGGAAAGGCAAGGATCATAGGCAGCGGAGAAAGTGCGGACTTGCTTACAACAAAGGATGGCAAGGGCCTTTTCTATGTGCTTTTTGAAGGCGACAAAAAAGCGTTGTATCACTACAATGCAAAAAAGAAAAAAAGCGAGCTTTTGTGCGAGGATATAGGCTGTGCGGTAAGTTTTAAGGAGAAGGGGCTTCTTTATTCGGAGGGAAGCAACCTTTTTTTTATAGAGGGCACAGAGGAACCGAAGCTTTATTACAAAGGCAAGGGGGAAATATCTAAGGTATATGCACCGGAGGAAGAGCCGTATATTTTCTTTGAGGACGGCAGAGTGGTGTATGGAGAAAAGGAAATATCCTCAAAGGCACTTAAAATTTTTGAGTGTGGAAAAGGCGTGGCCGTAATAGAAAAAGAAGCGGCATACAGGCTTTTTTACTGCGAGGAAGATGAAAAAAGGCAGATAGCTCTTCTTTCCGAAAATTCTTTTAACCTAACACAAAAAAATCGCGGTGAAGGTGTATACTTCGTAACGGAAGAGGAGTTTCCTTTAAGCTATTTTCTTGATGACGATATGGCGGAGGAAGACGAAAGGATAAGAAATATCCTAAAGCCAAAAGACCCTGAATATCCTAAATATAAGGACTTTGAAAACTACGCTCTTTGGAGTGAAGCTTATCATGCCGTAGTGGATGAATATCAAAAGAAAATGGCGGAGTACGAGGCAGCCCAAAAAGACAGAGAAAGGTTGCAAGTGAGGGAAAATATAAGGCAGAGCAGTGTGAAATGCCCCACACTTTGGTATTTTGATGGGGAAGAAAAAACAAAGGTGGAAGAGTTTTTTAAAGAAGAGATAAATGTGAAAAGCCACTGTATAACGGAGTTTGAAAGTGGTTTAGCATACAGTTTTTACGATGTGGAAGAGCTTAAAAACAGCGTTAAAATATCGGAGGCGGAAAAGTATTTCGATTTTTCTCAACCTATATATGACAGCCTCTCTACTCTTAAAGAGGGCTATACCTTTAAGGGCAAAGATAAAGACGGTTTTGTATCGGCGGAAAGAGAAGGCGTTTTATATTACGAAGAGGAAGGTAAATTTTTTGCTTTAGATGCCGAGGGGCAAAAAGAGGAAATAGAGGGAGAAAAATTGTATATAAGAAAAGATGTTGTATATGCAGTTAATAATAATGCCGAAGCGGTGATACAGGGGAACCTCTAAAAACTCATAGCTCGTAAAATCGGCTGTTTTGCAAAGGTTAGTCGGCAATGTCTCTCACCAATGCTCTACATTGGCTTCGAACCGTTTCACGGTACTCGAACAAGAAGCTTAATTTTACTTCAACAGCACTTTTTAGAGGTACCCGTAAAAAAGGAAAGGACAAAAATGAAAGAACTTTCTGTAATTATTATAAATCATAATACTCCCTCTCTTACGGCGCAGACCGTAGACTCCTTCATAAAAAGCACCCAAAATGTAGACTATGAGATAGTGGTGATAGATAATTCTTCGGACAAGGAAAAAGTTTACGAGGGTTGTCGGGACGAGAGAGTAAGAGTATATAAAAATATTGAAAACAAGGGCTTTGGGAATGCCTGTAATATAGGTGTTAAAAAGTCGGTGGGTAAGTATGTGCTTTTTTTAAACTCAGATACACTTATGCAAGAGGGCACTATAGAGAAGGCGCTTACCTACATGAAAGAAAATATAACGGTGGGGTGCTTGGGTATAAAGACCTTGCTTGAAGACGGCAGTTTTGACCACGGCTGTAAGAGAGGTTTTCCCACCCCTTTTAACTCCTTTTGCCATATTTTAAAGCTGGATAAAATTTTTCCGAAGGTAAAAAAGTTTGGCGGTTATACCTTGGCTTATATTCCAAATGAGTCTGTAAGTGAGGTGGACAGCGTAAGCGGTGCTTTTATGCTTATACCTCGCTATGTTTTAAACAGAACGGGTCTTTTTGATGAGAGCATATTTATGTATGCGGAGGATATAGACCTGTGTTTGAGGATAAAAGAGGCGGGGTATAAGGTAGTGTACTACGGAAAAGCCTATATGATACACCTTAAGGGTCAGAGTGGATTACACACCAAAAACAAGGCTGTTATACGCCACTTCAGAGACGGCATAAGGATATTTTACGATAAATACTACAAGAAAAAACATTCTCCCATAGTAACGTTTTTAATGCACAGAGCTATAGATATAAATTACTATATGACCCTTCTGAAGGCAAAAATACATGGATGAAAATATAAGGGCAGATATACTTCTTGCCACCTACAACGGTGAAAAGTACATAGAAAAACAGCTTCGTTCTCTCCTTGAACAGAGCTATAAAAATATTAAAATATATGTTTCCGACGATGCTTCCACCGACGGTACGGTGGATATTATCAAAAAATATCAAAAAGACCATGGAGATAAAATATATTTAAAGGTCAACAGCAAAAATTACGGCAATGCCTGTGACAATTTTTTTTCTCTCCTGCCTATGGCAAAGGGAGATGTTATATTTTTTTGCGATCAGGACGATATTTGGAAAAAAACAAAGGTGGAAAGGACATTAAAGGAGTTTGAAAATGTGTCCTCCCCCCTTCTTGTGCACACGGATCTTACGGTGATAGATGAAAACGACAGGGTGCTTTATCCCTCTATGATAGGCACACAGAAAATAAACATAAAGAGAAAGGATATAAACTTTCTCCTTGCTCAAAACAATGTTACGGGTTGTTCTTCTGCTATAAACAGGGCTTTGGCGGATATTTTGAAAAAGCCAGAAGGTATACCCGTGCATGATTGGTGGATAGCCGTCACCGCCTCCCTTTTTGGGGATATAAAGTACATATCTTTCCCTACCATATACTACAGGAGCCACGCCCATAATCTATGCGGTCCCAAGGATATGAGTAGCGGAAAATACATATTATCAAGAATAAAAGAATATAAAAGAAATAGGAACATAGCTTTCCTTACCTATAGCCTTGCGGCGCAACTTTTGGAAAAATACGGCAATAAACTTAAGGGGAAAGATAAAAAAATGCTGGAGGATATCGCCTCCCTTTCCCGGAAAAACAAGATAGTAAGAATAAGAGTTTTGAAAAAATACCGTATATTCAAAAACGGCATTGTAAGACGGGTAGGGCAGTTGATGTATCTATAGGACAAAATAAGAATGTATGTAAAAAAGATAGTTAACACACTGAAAAAAAGAGGTCTTTCGGATACCCTTTCGGTGATCTCGGATAGATTGAAATATAAAAGGGCATCGGTAAAATATTCAAACTTTGTAAGCGAAAAAGATGAACTTTACCATTTTGAATTGACACAAACAAAGGGCAAGGATGTACTTATAAGTATCTGCGTGCCCGTGTACAACCCAAAGCCCGAGCATTTTAACGCCATGCTTGAAAGTGTACTTTTGCAAAGCTATGACAACTGGCAACTTTGTATAGCGGATGCGGGTACGGAAGGCTATGCGCAAAAAGAGGTGGAAAGGTGCAATGACGAAAGGATAAGCTACAGAAAGCTTGAGGGTAACCACGGCATAGCCATAAACACCAATATGGCTGTGGAAATGGCAAAGGGGGAGTATGTGGTACTTCTTGACCATGACGATATACTTGCCCTTGATTGTTTGTATGAGTTTAAATCCGCCGTAAACAGAGGTGTGGATTTTATATATGCGGATGAATCCTCCTTTTACAAGGATCCGAGAAGACCTGAAATAACCCACTTTAAAGGCTCTTTTTCTTTTTTTAATCTTTTGGGGAACAACTATATTTGTCACCCCGTATGTTTCAAGAAAGAACTTTTTCAAAATGTGGGAGGCTTTAGAAAGGGCTTTGAAGGCAGCCAAGACCACGACCTTTTTATAAGGATGTGCCAAGAGGCAAAAACAAGGGTACATATACCCAAGGTCCTCTACTATTGGAGAATACACAAAAGCTCCGTAGCCTATGATATTGAAGCAAAGCCCTACTGCGTGGAATCGGGTATCAAGGCGGTAAGAGAATATACGGAAAAAAACAAGCTTGAGGCGAGAGTAAAGGAAACGGGACCAAACCCTATATATTCGGTGGTGTACGAGCCTAAAAAGGAGTATGAACTTATACGTGATATTACGGATATAGAGTATGTGAAGGCTCCCTATGTTATATATGCCAAAAAAGGTGTTAAAATAAGTGAGGAAGATCGCACCTACCTTGCGGGGGTGCTTTCAAACGAGGAAGCGGGTGTGGTGGCACCCTTGGTGAGTTGTAAAGGCAAGATACAGTCTGCAGGTCTTGTGGTAGGCTCGGGCAGGATATTTAACGCTTGCTACGGAAAAAGAGTATCTTCTCGGGGCTATATGCACATATTGGAGTTTACCCACAATGTAACGGCGGTAAACAGCTGTGTTTTTGCTATGAGAAGCTCCCTTATAAAAAAGGTGGGGGGCTTTGATGAGACCCTAAGCGAACAGGAGAGGGTAACGGATATGTGTCTCAGGCTCAGAGAGTTTGGCAAGGCAAGCCTTATAGTACCCTATGTGAAGGCTGAATATAAACTTGAAAAAAATGTAAGTATATCCTTTCTTTTTGCAAAGAAGTGGAAAAGGAAACTGTCGGGTAAGGATAAATGGCTGAGAGAGGAAATATACGGATGAAGAGAATAACGGTAGCCATACTTGTTCTTTTGCTGATATTAAGCGGTTGCAAGGCGAAAAAGCAAGAGGCATCTTCGGGAGAGGCCATAGGTTTTGAACTTGTGGGCGAGCCTGTTGAGAAGGGAAAAAATGTATATGTGGTACTTAAGGTACTTACAAATCAATATTGGCAAGGCGTTGTTGCGGGACTTAGCGAGGCTGCAAAAGACAACAAGTGTAATGTGTATGTGGGAGCTTGCGTGGATGAAGGAGATTGGCAGGCACAACAGAAGCTTTTGGATGAGGCTATGGAGAAAAAGGCTGACGGTATAATAGTAGCCCCCGCAAATTCCACCTTGCTTTCCGATAAACTTAAGGAAATAAAAGACAGTGGTATACCCGTGGTTTTGGTGGATACCATTATGAACGATGTGTCCTCCTTTGATACCTGTTATATGACAGATAACCTTTCGGCAGGCTCCAAAGCGGCGGAGGAAATGATGCGCCTTTTTGAGGAAAACGGTATCTCTAAAGATGAAAAGGCAGAGATAGCAATACAAATAACATCTACCGCCTCCCAAACTGTAATAGACAGAATGGCGGGCTTTAATCAGTACTGGTCTGCAAATGCTCCCGAAAATTGGAAAGTACTTGACGACATAGGCTTAAATAACGGCAATAAGGAAAAGGCACAGCAGTTAGGCCTTGAATTTGCGGAAAATCACAAGGACTTAAAAGGTATGTTCGGCTGCAACAACTCTTCCACAGTAGGCTTTGTAAAGGGTCTTGAAGAGAGCGGAAGAGATGATATTATGTTGGTAGGCTTTGACTATGCGGATGAGACTGCGGCTCTTATAAAAAAGGACAACAAGACAGCCACGATAGTTCAAAATCAGAAATTGATGGGTTATAAAGGTGTGGAGAGAGTCTTGGAGCTTTTAGAGGGTGGAAAGTCTGACCTTAAATTTACGGACACGGGAGCTGTGCCCGTAAACCACAGTAATTATGCCGAGTATGAGAAAGAACTTGAAGGGTAAGGCTATATGAAAAACAGTAAATACACAGGACTTATAATTGCATACATATCCTTTTGTGTTGTGGTGATACTTGTGGCGGCGGCTATACTCAGCGGCCTTGTAGGTGCCAACAACACAAACCAGATGAATTCCATACTTGCGCTTATGTCCGAGAAGCTTAATACCTCCTTTGACATGATGACGGACTATTTAAAAGAAGCCTCGGATATAGCCTCGGCATCGAGAACGGACTTTGATGTCCTGTACGAACAGTTTAGCTCAACCTCCGAGGGAAAGCCTTACAAAATGCCCTACAGCAATATAGGCTTTGTGGACTCGGAAGGGAATATATATGCTACGGAAGGCGAAAAGCTGGATATAGAAAAATACGGCTTTGGCGAAAAAGCCTTGGAAGTAGATGATATATATATTACGGAGCCCTACAGGTCGGCGGTAACGGGTTTGAACATGATAACCCTTTTTGCACCCGTATACGGTCCCGATATTTCGGCAGCCAAGGATGAGGCTTTATCTCGAAGAGACGGTCCCCACATTGTCAGACAGAAAAGAAGGCTTGAGGATGATAAAAAGATAAGAAGGGGCAGTATATTCGTTACCTACTACCTTGAGACCATACAGGGTCTTGCCTACAGCGATGTGCTTACGGATGCTACGGAAATATACCTTGTAAATGCTCTTTCGGGCAACTATGTAAACTGTACGGGAACGGAGGATTCCCCTGCGGGTACTTGGGGGAATATAAGGCTTAGGAAAAAGAGCATAAAGGGTATAAACGGCTACGATATGGATGAGTGGCTGGAGAATATGCGAAACGAGACCGATGATAACATTATAAATGTTAAGGAGGACGGTGAGGAGTTTACACAGGCTTTTGTTGATATAAAGGGTATGGAAAAATGGAATATAGTTATAAAAATACCCATAAAAGAGCTTTCAACGGCTATGAGTAACTTTACAATGGTAATGACCGTGGCGGCCTTCGCCATACTCGGAGCAACAGCCGTACTTGCCTTTGTACTCAACAGAGTGGAGAGAAAGAGAGCCAAGAAGCTGGAGGAGATCTCCGTAATGGATCCCCTTACAAAAGTTCTCAACAGAAGAGGTCTTGATGAGGGACTTGAAAATATGTTCCCCAAAGACGATGAGATGTTGGAAAAGAAGGGTATATACATTTTCCTTGATATAGACAATTTCAAAGCCATAAACGATAACTTCGGCCATGAGGGAGGAGATAAGGTGCTGAAAGAAAGTGCCGAGATACTCGCCAATTACTTTAAAGACAAGGCTCTTGTGGCAAGGGTGGGAGGCGATGAGTTTAACCTCTATATTTACGAAGATATGACAGTGGCTGAAGTGGATTCGGCTATGTCCTACGTAAGAGAGGCATTTGCTTCCATAAAGGCAGATAGTCACGTGGAAAGCGGCGTGACCTTCTCCGCAGGTATAGCCAGATATCCCGAAGATGCCATAGGCCTTGAAGAGCTGGTGGAGTCGGCGGATAAGGCACTCTACACCGTTAAAAAAAGAGGTGGCGCGGATCACCTTTGGTATAGTTAAAAACAGGCTGTGAAAAGCAAAATAGTTTTTCACAGCCTTTGTTTTTAACGTGTCCTATAGAACTTGCTGTTGTGTTTAAAGTATGCTATAATCAAATTATAAAAGAAGGGATGATACTATGGGCAGATACTTAAATCCAACTTACAATGGCTTTGAAGAGGCAAGAAATTCGGAAATATATGTTGACAAGTCGGGGCTTATCGACATTACAAATAAGTTTTTGGGTACTCAGGCAAAATATATCTGTATATCAAGACCCAGACGCTTTGGGAAAACTATGGCGGCACGAATGCTTACAGCCTATTATTGTAAGTGTTACGATTCCCGATTTTTGTTTGATGATCTAAATATAGCACATACCGAAAATTACAATAAATATATAAATAAGTACAATGTCTTGTTTTTAAATATCGAAAGCTTTCGAGTAAAAACAAAGGATGCCTATGAAATGACAGCCTATCTGCAAAAAGAGGTAATATCCGAATTAAGTGAAATATATTCGGATATAGGTGAGGAAAAATTTTTATCCGAAGCATTGGAAAAAATATTCATAAAACACAATGAAAAGTTTGTGGTGATCATTGATGAATGGGACAGTGTTTTCAGAGAATACGGGGATAAGCGGGAATATCAGAAACACTACCTTGATTTCTTAAAGGATATGCTTAAGGACAGGGATCATATTGCTCTTTCCTATATGACAGGCATACTGCCTATAAGAAAATACGGCACCCATTCCGCGTTGAATATGTTTTATGAATTTTCAATGCTGGATATGGGGGAACTTGCTCAATACACTGGTTTTACAACAGATGAAGTGAAAAAATTATGTAATGATTACAATATTGATTTTGCGGAAATGGAGCGTTGGTATAATGGCTATCTTGTAAAAGACAGACATATATATAACCCGAAGTCCGTTGTGGATGCAATATTAAGAAAGGATTTTACCAATTATTGGACAAGAACAGAAACATTTGAAGCTTTAAAATATTATATAGATTTTAATATAGAGGGCTTGAAAGACGATGTTATAAAGCTTATTTCGGGACAAAGCATTAAAATAAACCCCTTAAGATTTGCCAATGATATGGTCACATTTAAATCTAAGGATGATGTATTCACCTTGCTGGTACATCTTGGTTATCTTGGCTTTGACGGCAAAACAAGGGAAGTATTTGTTCCGAATGAGGAAATTAAAATAGAGTTTGCAAATGCTGTGGAGGGCTCCGAGTGGGGGAATATATCAAAAGCTATAGAACAGTCGGATAAGTTGCTGGAAGCTACTTTGGCAATGAAAGAAGAGGAAGTTGCAAAATATATTGATGAGGCACACAGCAGCAATACATCTATTTTGAAATATAATGACGAAAATTCTTTAAGCTGTGTAATTGCCATTGCCTACTATACGGCAAGCAAGTATTACAAAATATTCCGAGAATTACCTACGGGCAAGGGTTTTGCGGATATGGTGTTTATCCCGAGAAAAAACACTCATAAGCCTGCCTTACTTATAGAACTTAAATGGGATGCTACGGCGGAAAGTGCAACACAGCAGATCAAAAGCAAAAACTATAAGGGAGATTTGAAAGAGTATGAGGGAAATATGCTTTTGGTAGGCATAAGCTACGATAAAACAAACAAAAAGCATATATGTAAAATAGAACAGGCATAGTTATAAAAAATGGGGCTGTGAAAAAACAAAATGTGCTTTTTCACAGCCCTTTGTAGTAAAATATATAAACATTATCGCCGTCGGCAGACTTTAAATCCGCAGTTCACAACTTTTGGCATAGCCAAAAGCCAATTGCTACGCAATTGTCCGCATCTATCTTTGCGGTTGATG